>DPMS01000671.1 GCA_003541285.1 Actinomycetota bacterium | reverse complement strand
GCGACGGCGAGGAACTCCTCGTTCTCGCGGGCCGTGATCTCGTCGGTGTCGCCGACCACGTTGTAGCGGTCGCCGTGCTTCACCGAGAGCTGGAAGTCCAGTTGGATCTGGACACCCTGCGCGATGGCGGCCTGCTTAACCTCCAGGCCGCTAACCTCCCGGCCTGGCAGGTCGACCGGCTGCCGGTTGACGGTGACCCGGATAGTGCGGGGGCGGCCGGTGCTGTGCTCCGTGCCGTCCATGGTGCTAGCGGTCATGTCTCTCCTCAGGATGTTTGCCGCGCGAGGCCGCGGCAGCTACTGTATGTCACAGGATCGCAACACCGTTCGAGAAGTCGAACAAGATCAACCGTACCACATCTTCGTTCGAGAAGTCGAACGCTGATAGAAAGGTGACCCGACGCGACCAGAGGGGACCCAGTCCATGGCCCGAACCCGCATCGACGTGCCGGCGCTGTACGGTGCGCTGGACGGAGCGCGGCGCAGCAGAGGCCTGTCCTGGCGGCAGTTGGCCGCCGAGGTGGGGTGCAGCCCGTCCACCATGACCCGCCTGGCCAACGGCCACCGGCCCGATGTCGACGCATTTGTCGCGCTCACCAGGTGGCTGAAGATGCCCGCCGAGCAGTTCACCACCGATGACACCGATGAGGAGCGCGCTCCCGACGAGCAGCCGGACCTGCTGGCCGAAGTCAGCGCGCTGCTCAGGGCCCGCAAAGACCTAGGCGATGACGAGAAAGCCCACTTGCAGGACGTGTTTGAGGCAGCGATGCGCCTGAACACGGCCCAGCGCGCGGCCCGGGACAGGTGAGACCTGGCCCATGCGCTGGACCAAGGCTGCCCTCGCCCGGCTCGCCGCCGAGGTACGGGAGAAAGAACTCCAGGCGAACCCATATCAGCGGATCTGCCCCTACGACCTCGCCGACCTTTACGGCGTGGCGGTATACACACTCCAAGATCTCGCCGAGTCAGGCTGCCCACTCGAGGCGATCGAGTTCTTCACATCGGTGCGACCCGAAGCATGGTCAGCCGCGCTCGTACCCAACGGAACCGGCCAGTTCATCGTCGAGAACAACGCCCACACCCCACAGCGGCGCCGTTCCAACATCGCGCACGAGATGGCCCACCTGCTGCTAGAGCACGAATTCGACCGGATCCTGTTCACCAACGGCAAGCGCGGTTGCGCCAACCCGGCGTCGAAGGAGATGGAGGCCCAGGCAGCCGAGCTATCCGGCGAGCTGCTCCTCCCCGGCGCCTCCGCGCGGCGAGCTGCCGCGTATGGACAGAGCGACGACCAGGTCGCCGAGCAGTTCGACGTAAGCACCGAGTTCGCCCGCTGGCGGATGAACGTCACCGGCGCCCGGCGGATCGCCGACCGTGCAGCCCGCAAGAGGAGCCGATAGGAATCGCATCGATAGCCCTCGCCCAGGAAATCACCGCCGCGCCATGGCGGGCGCAGGCGCTCACGGACATCACCGCGGAATTGGCCGGGTGACACCGCTGGTCCCGCGCCAGCTTGCCTTGCTGTCCGGGAGGCACCGCTAAGGTGCGTATGCTGCCCGCGGCCCGGCTGGTTGAGCTGAGCCGGGCAGGCCACGGGCGGGCCGGCACGAGGATCGCGGTCGGCATCGACGAGACCACGCTGTCCCTGGCTACCCTGGGCTTCTCCGCCGGTGACCTGCACTTCCTGGTCTGCGGCGAAGTGGAATGCGGCAAGTCCAACTTGCTCCAGGCTGGTGGCGGACGGGATCACCGTGCGGTATTGGCCGCACCAGGCCCGGCTGATCGTCATCGACTACTACCGGTCGCTGCTGGACGCGGTGGACACCGAGTACCGGATCGGCTACGTGGCATCCTTGTCGGTCGTCGGGTCGCTGCTCAGTGATGCCTGCGAGGCGCTGCTGGAGCAGCTGCCCACGGCCAGCCTGCCTCTGCGGTGGCGTGTCGTCGGCGAGCCTTGTACACCGGGATTGAGATTCTCGCGTCATATGTAGCAGGGGGTTGGCGACCCTACGCTAGGTCCTGGTGCTCTACGGCGTGTGAGGAGGACGGCAGGGTGGCGGACCGGGTCATCAGCAACCCCATCATCAACTCGCCCTACCGTGCCCCATCCCGGCACTTCGCGTTCGACAACGACGGCATCACTGACCGGATTGTCGAGGGTCGCCGGGAGAGTTCCTACTTCGTACCGGTGCCCCGGCCGCGCAAGCGCGGCGCCCAGCAGCAGCTTGAGCTCGGCGAGCTGACCGCGGACCAGATCGAGAAGAACCAGTTCGTCAGCGAGATCCGGGCCCGTGTCGGCCGCTGGCGGGAGGCTGGGCACCCTGACGTAACCGCGGTGACGCGGCGGCTGCTGGAGTACTGGACCGACCCGAACCGCGACAACCCCGTGCTGTTCTGTCAGCTGGAAGCCGCGGAGACGGCGATCTATCTGGCCGAGGCCGCGCAAAGGGCGGGCGACACGTGGATCCGCAATGAGCTGGAGCGGCAGAACGAGGCACACAACGCCCGGCTGAACCGAATTGGCCTGAAGATGGCCACCGGCACCGGCAAGACCGTGGTGATGGCGATGCTCATCGCCTGGCAGACGCTGAACAAGGCGGCGAGCCCGAACGATGCCAGGTTCGCCCGTCGGTTCCTGATCGTGACGCCCGGTCTGACGATCCGGGACCGGCTGCGGGTGCTGCGGCCCGAGCATGACGAGAATTACTACAAGCTCCGCGATCTGGTGCCCGCAGGCCTGGAACCGGACTTGGCGCAGGCGCGGATCGTGATCACGAACTTCCATGCGCTGCAACTACGGGAAACCAAGCCGGGCCAGGGCATCGCCAAGACGACCAAAGAATTGCTGGCCGGGTACTCCGGTGGACCGAGCCCTTTCCAGGAAACACCGGGCCAGATGATAAGCCGGGTGTGCCGGGATCTGGGCGGCACCTCCGAGATTGTGGTCTTCAATGATGAGGCGCATCACTGCTACCAAGACCGCGACGTCGAGAGTGCCAACAGCGAAACTGGCAGGACACTGAGCGCAGATGAGAAGGCGGAGGCCAGAGAGAACTCCAAGGCCGCCCGGGTGTGGTTCACCGGCCTGCGAGCGGTAGCGGGCAAGCTCGGCGTGAAAGCGATCTATGACCTGTCCGCCACACCGTCGTTCCTGTCCGGGTCCGGCTACCGGGAAGGCACGCTTTTCCCCTGGGTGGTCAGCGACTTCGGCCTAGTCGAGGCGATCGAGTCCGGGATCGTGAAGATCCCCCGGGTACCGGTGGATGACAACGCGGTCTCCGTCGACGTGAAGTACCTGAACCTGTGGCCGAACGTTGGTGACCAACTGCCGAAAAGGAGCCGCAAGGACGTCGAGGTCCCGCAGAACCTTCCCGGCCTGCTGGAGGGCGCGCTGGAGAGCCTGTACGACTCCTACGAGAAGGCCTTCCAGCAGTGGGAAGGCTCTCAGGCAGCCCGGGATGGCGAGCCGCCGCCGGTCTTCATCGTCGTGTGCAACAACACCACTGTGTCGAAGATGGTCTACGACTACATCGCCGGCTGGCAACGGCAGCCCGTCGGCGACGATGACCCGTCCGTGCTGGTACCCGGCAGGCTCCCGTTGTTCTCCAACGTGCGAAACGGTGAATGGCTGCACCGCCCGCGCACGATCCTCGTCGACTCCCTGCAACTGGAATCCGGTGAGGCGCTCAAGCCCGAGTTCAAGCAGGTCGCAGCTGCCGAGATCGAGGAGTTCACCGCTGACTACCTGCGCCGGTTCCCTGGCCGGTCTGCCGATGACGTCGGCGACGCCGAGATCTTGCGCGAGGTCATGAACACGGTTGGGAAGAAGGACAAGCTGGGCGAACCGGTGCGCTGCGTGGTCAGCGTGTCCATGCTCACCGAGGGCTGGGACGCCAACACAGTCACTCACATCCTCGGTGTGCGGGCATTCGGCACACAGTTGCTGTGCGAGCAGGTGGTGGGACGCGGCCTGCGTCGCCGTTCCTACGCGGCGGATGAGAATGGGTTCTTCACCCCTGAGTACGCCGATGTGTATGGGGTGCCGTTCCAGTTCATCCCCACGGTCGCAAAGACCCGGGACCTGAAGATGAAGCAGAACCGCCGTGTCCATGCCGTACCAGACCGGGCCGCCGCGCAGATAACCTTCCCGCGGCTGGCCGGATACCGGATCGAGCTGCCCGACGAGGAACTCTGGGCAGAGTTCACAGAACGCAGCCGCTTGGTCCTGAGCACTTCCGACATGCCGACCGAGACGGTGGTCAGCGGCCTGATTGGCTCGGCGGGAACGCACACGCTGGACGAACTGCGGGCCAAACGGGACCAGGAGATCGCATTCCATCTGACGCGGCGGATCATGGAGCGGTTCCTGGCTGGGCAGGATCCCAAGCCGTGGTATTTCCCGCAGCTGCTGCGGATCACCAAGCGGTGGCTCGCTGAGTGCCTGACCTGCGACAGCGAGACGTTCCCTGGCCTGCTGCTGATCGGCGAGACCGCTGACAGGGCCGCCAGCCAGATCCTGCATGAGGTGGTTAGCTCCCAGCCGGGCAACCGGCGGCCGACGGTCTGGCCGATGCTGGCGTCCGATCCGGCTGGCTCGACTGCGACCGTGGACTTCTACACCACGCGGGAGGTCTATCCGACCTCGGAGGGGCGCTGTCACGTGAACTTTGTGGTGTTGGACGGCCCGCGCGGCAACACCTGGGAGGAGATGGTCGCTCAGATCCTGGAGACCCTTCCCTCGGTCGTCGAGTATGTGAAAAACGATCACTTGGGATTCACGATCCCCTACGCCTACCAGGGCCGCAGCCGTCAGTACCTGCCGGACTTCCTGGTCCGGCTCCAGCCACTCGAAGACGATGAGGAGACCCGCATCCTCATCGTCGAGGTGTCCGGCAGCCACAAGCCGCCCGGGCCAACCAAGGAAAAGGCAGAAACCACCCGTGACCTATGGCTGCCAGCAGTCAACAACCACGGGGGGTTCGGCCGGTGGAGCTACTGCGAGTTGACGGACCCGGCCACGTTCCGCCCGGACCTGGAGGCAGCGATCGCGGCGCTGCGCGCCGGGACTGGGGTCAGTGCGGTGGTGGCCCCATGACAGAGCGGGAGAACTGAGCATGCCCCCAAGAAGAAAGGCGCCAGGCGGGCCCGTGCCAGTCAACTCAATCCGGCACGAGGACAAGCGGGTCAACATCCCGACCGCCGACTCCGAAGAACTGCTCGACCCGGAAGTCGCCAGGTCCGCACAGTGGTACTCCGAGCGCGACCCGTCGCTGGACCCGCAACTCGTCTGGAGGGGCAAGGACGAACAGGACGGCGAAGACCTGGTCGTTGACGCCCCACCGATCTACATCCAGGAAAAGATCGTCCCTCAGCAAATCGTCGAAGACCTGCGGCGCGTCAAGGGTCAGGACCAACTTGACCTGTTCGGCGACTTCGACGGCCTGTCCGGCTGGGAGGCGGTTGAGTACTACCAGCACCCGGCCAACTGGTCCAACCGGATGATCCTTGGCGACTCGCTCCAGGTCATGGCCTCGTTCACGGAGAAGGAGAACCTCCGCGGCAAGGTCCAGATGATCTACATCGACCCGCCTTACGGGATCAAATTCGGCTCGAACTTTCAAACCTCGACTGGGAGGAGGGATGTCAAGGACGGCAAACTGGAGGACGTCACCCGCGAGGTTGACCAGATCAAGGCCTTCCGTGACATCTGGCAAGACGGGCTCAATTCGTACCTGGCATATCTGCGTGACCGTCTCACAGTTGCACGCGACCTGCTCACCGAGTCTGGCAGCGTCTTCGTCCAGATCGGCGATGAGAATGCTCACCTCGTCAGGTGTCTCCTCGATGAGGTTTTCGGCGCCGACAACTTCGTTTCACAAATAATCTTCAGCAAGACTGCCGGTCAGACGGCACAATTTATCTCGGGAACCGTTGATTACATACTCTGGTATGCAAGCAACATTGAGGCCGTGAAGTACCGTAGCCTTTTTATTCCGCGTCAGCTTGGCGGTCGGGGATCGGATAAGTACGATCAGGTGGAACTCGCGGACGGTACTCGCATTACTGCAACGACTGCCGAACGTCAGCAGCTTACTGGACGATACTTCCGGCTCGATAACATGACAAGCGAGAGTGCGGGACGAGCAAAAGGCGAGGGTGCCGCCTCATGGTTCAAGGTCCAGCTTGATGGGCGCGTCTTCACGCCAACAATGCAGACTCGTTGGAAGACGAATCAGCAAGGAATGCAACGGCTGATCCATGCCAAGAGGGTGCAGACAACTAAGAACACTCTTGCCTATGTCCGATATCATGATGACTTCCCGGCATTCCCTCTGTCGAATGCATGGATGGATATTGGAGGCATCCAGAGCCGCGCTGACCCTAAAGTCTATGTAGTTCAAACGGCCACAACTGCCATCCAGCGGTGCATGCTCATTACGACCGACCCAGGGGATCTCGTTCTGGATCCGACGTGTGGGTCGGGGACGACGGCGGTTGTTGCCGAGCAGTGGGGGCGGCGATGGATCACGATCGATACGTCGCGGGTGGCGCTCGCGCTACAGGGATTGAATTGTCAGGATTCTCACAGTTGGCGCGTGCCCGGCGTGTCGTGGTGACGGGAGTTGCTGGCGGGGTTACTGCGGGGGTATGAGGTATCCGGATGGTGGTGGCCTGTCCGCCGCTGGGCGGGCCAGGCGGGAGAAGGTGCGGTTGCAGGCCGCGGAATGGTTCGCGGAGGGGGTTACGCCGCCGGAGGTCGCGCGGCGGCTGCGGGTCTCATCGAACTCGGCGTATGCGTGGCGGCGGCGCTGGCGCGCTGGCGGGGAGGCTGCCCTGGCATCCAGGGGCCCGGGCGGGGCGGTGTGCCGGCTGAGCGGGGCGCAGCTTGGGCGGTTGCGGGCCGCGCTGGAGGGCGGCCCTGCCGCCTGGGGCTGGGGGGAGGATCAGCGGTGGACGCTGGCCCGGGTCACCACGCTGATCGGCCGGCTGTTCCATGTCCGGTACACGCTGCGCGGAACGTCGTACCTGCTGCACCGCCTCGGGTTCACCCCGCAGGTCCCGGTGCACCGGGCTGCGGAGCGGGATGAGGCGGCGATCGCCGCGTGGCGGGCTGTGACCTGGGCGAAGGTACGANNGAGGCTAGCGGCGGCGACCGGGGCGTATGTGTGCTTCGAGGACGAGGCCGGGCAGAACCTGCGCCCGCCGAAGGCCCGGACCTGGGCACCCCGCGGGCACACCCCCATCGTGAGGGTGTCTGGCAAGGGCTCGGGCCGGGTCTCGGTGGCGGGCCTGGTGTGCCTGAAGCCCGGCGCGCGGGGCCATCTGTTTTACCGGGTCCGCATCCACCGCGGGCGCAAGGGCGAGCGCCGCTCGATGTCCGAAGCTGACTACGCTGACCTGATCACCGCCGCGCACCAGGAACTGCATGCCCCGGTCATCCTGATCTGGGATAACCTGAACACCCACATCAGCGCCGCGATGCGCGCTCTCATCGGCGCCCGCTCCGGCTGGCTGACCGAGGTACGGCTGCCCTCCTACGCCCCCGAGCTCAACCCGGCCGAGGGCGCCTGGGCGAACATGAAGAACGGCCTGGGCAATCTCGCCGCCCGCGACGTTGACCAGCTCGCCGTCATCATCAAGAACCGGCTCAAGCGCATCCAGTACCGGCCCGCCCTCATCGAGGCGTTCCTCGCCCAGACCGGCCTCACCCTCGAACTCCAGCCCCCGTAGAGAGGCACGAATGCTGGCCTTTCAACTTCTGTAGCGACGGGCCCGGCCGGCGTATTGTCCATCTTCGCGCTGAGGGCCTCGTTGCTCAGGTGGGGCGGAGTAACCCCGGGAAGGGCTTTCTCAAGGTCCAGGACGTCGGCGTGACCCTGCCGCTTAACCTCACCGCACTCCTTCT
>DPMS01000385.1 GCA_003541285.1 Actinomycetota bacterium | reverse complement strand
TAACTGCCATCGGAGGCCGAACGATCATGACTGCAGCCGACACCGGGTGGGAGGAATTCCTGCCGCCGACAGCGCTGGAATCCTCGTTGCGCCCGGGCGGCCCTGGTCGCGGCGTCGCCGCGATGGATGTGATCAGTCCGCGCCTGGCTCTCCGCGTGGTCGCATACCCAGCAGCCGTGCGACCGCGTCGGTGACCATTTTGGTGGCAGTTCCTTGGCCGGCGGGCAGTCCGGGGTCGCCGAGGGCGAGGGGGATCCCGATGCCGTCGATGAGGGCGACGATCTGGTGGCTCGCGATGTCTGGGTTGAGGCCGGAGCGGAAGCGGCCGGAGGTGATTCCGGCGCGGACCACTTCCTGCACGAGGCCGCGCCACCTGTGGTAGACCTCGTGCGCTTCCTCGCGCAGTTCGTCGTCGCGCAGCGCGGCTCTCCAGAATTCCACCCAGGTGCGCCAGGTGAGCGCGGGCCGGTCGCCGTCGGCGACACCCACTCGCACCAGGTGGACCATTTGGTCCCATGGGTCCTCGCTGGCCCGCACGGCGCTGGTCATTGCGGCCTGCTCGCGGGCGCACTCGTGGCGGAAGGCGGCGATAAGCAGGTCTTCACGGCTGCCGAAGTAGTACTGCAGCGTGCTGACGGGTACGCCGGATGCCCTGCTGACGTCGGTGAACCTCGTGCCGTCGGCTCCGCGATCGCCGATCACGCCGCCGGCGGCGGCGAGGACGGCGGCCCTGCCGCGTCCCGAGCGGCGGCTGCCCCGCCGGGCCACGATGGGCGGGCGGCGGGCGGTGCCTCCCGTGTCGTTCTCGGTCACCTGTACGACGATACAGGTTTGCAGTACGGTATCGAGGAACTCCGGCGAGGGGAGACGGGTTGTGGCGGAACCTGAGTCCTGGGATGTGGTCGTGGTCGGCGGCGGCCACAACGGCTTGGCGTGCGCCGCGTACCTTGCCCGGGCGGGGCAGCGGGTGTGCGTTCTGGAGAGCCGCGATGTGCTGGGCGGGGCGGCTGTCACGGAGGAACCCTGGCCGGGTTACCGGGTGTCTTCGGCTTCTTACGTCGTCAGCCTTCTGCCACCGCAGGTCGTCAGGGAACTCCGGCTGCGTGATTTCGGCTACCGCGTCTCGATCATCGAGCCGGACTACTACCTGCCCTACAAGGACGGCACGTCCCTGACGATCTGGGGTGATGCGGCACGGACCGCGGAGCAGATCGCGCTGAGGTCGCCGGCCGACGCGGCGGCGTATCTGGAGTTCGACAAGTACTTCGGCCGCGTCGCGAACCTGCTGCGTGACTTGATGACGGTGACGCCTCCCGACCTGACGCTGCGTGACGTGCTGGAGTGGGTCAGGGTCGGCGCCCGGCTCCGGCGCTGGACCCGGCACGACATCGTCGATGTGGTGCGCGTGTTCACGATGAGCGCCGCGGATTTCCTCGGCGAGTGGTTCACCGACGAGAAGGTCAAGGGGGCGCTGGCCACCCAGGCGCTGGTCGGCTCGTGGGGAGGCCCGATGAGCCCTGGCTCGGCGTACGTCCTCATGCACCATTGGGTGGGTGAAGTCGACGGCCATGCCGGGGCCTGGGGCTGGGTGCACGGCGGCATGGGGGCGCTCAGCGAGGCGCTCGCCGGTTCGGCGCGCAGCCACGGCGCGCGCATCCGCACCGGGTCACCGGTGAGATCGGTCCTGGTGGAGGGAGGCCGCGCCTATGGGGTGGAACTCGCTGATGGGGGGGTGGTGCGGGGCCGCCGGGTCGTGTCCGGTGCGCACCCGGTCACGACCTACCTTGACCTGGTAGGGGAGGAGCACCTGCCCAGCGGCGTCACGACCGCGATCCGCCGCTACCGCAGCCGCTCTGGTTCGGTGAAGGTCAACCTCGCCCTCGGCCATCTCCCCGTGCCAAGCGCCTGGTCCGGCCGGGTGCCCGGCGACCCGCACCGGGGCCTTATCTCGATCTCGCCGTCCATCGGCTACCTGGAGCGGGCCTGGGACGACGCGAAGTACGGGCGGACATCGAGCGAACCTTACGTGGAGCTGGTGCTGCCCACCGTCCTCGATCCAGGGCTGGCCCCCGTGGGCAAGCACCTGGCCCTGTGTTTCACCCAGTTCGGCCCGTACCAGCTCGCCGACGGCTCGTGGGACACCGAGCGGGAGGTCTACGGCAAGCGGGTTGTCTCCCTGCTTGACGAGTACCTGCCCGGCCTCGCGGCAAGCGTCGAGCACATGGAGGTCCTCTCGCCCCCCGACCTCGAAGCTCGCTACGGTCTCATCGGCGGGAACATCATGCACGGCGAGCTCAGCATCGACCAGATGTTCAGTTTCCGTCCCATCCCCGGCTACGCCGACTACCGCACCCCGGTCGCGGGCCTGTACCTGTGCGGGTCCGGCACCCATCCAGGCGGCGGTGTCATGGCGGTCCCCGGCCGCAACGCGGCCATGGCCGTGCTGCGTGACGTGCGCCGCCCGCGGGCGTTTGCGCCCGGGGCTGTCCTGAGGCGCGGCCGGGTGCCGCGCGGTGGGCAGGGAGCATGAGCGAGCGGAGCGCAGAAGCACGTGGATGACACGAGGATCACGATCATCGGGGGCGGCATCGCCGGATGCAGCCTGGCGTACCACCTGACGGAAGCCGGGTGCGGGGATGTCGTCCTGCTTGAGCAGCACGAGATCACCAGCGGGTCCACGTGGCATGCCGCCGGTCTGTGCACCCAGTACATCGGCAGCTGCAACCTTGCCCGGCTCCTGCGTTACAGCGTTGGCCTCTACCAGTCTCTGGAGCACCAGCCGGGCCAGCAGGTCGGCTTTCATCCATGCGGGTCCCTGCGGCTGGCGACCTCACCCGGCCATCTAGATGAGTTCGCCCATCGAGCCGGCATCGCCGAGCTCGCGGGAATTCCGTTCGAGGTTGTCTCCGCGCGGCGCGCTGCCGAATTGTTCCCGCTGATGGAGCCCGCGGGGATTCTGGGGGCCGCCTACCTGCCAACTGACGGCCACGTGGATCCAGCGAGCGTCGCCACGACGCTCCTGCGGGCCGCGAAGGCCAAAGGAGCGCGGATCGCGCGCAGGACTCCGGTGACCGGCCTGTCATGGTCACATGGCGGCTGGACAGTTGACACCGCGGGCGGGAGCCACCGATCGGAGATCGTCGTCATCGCCGCCGGGCAGTGGGCCCGGCAGGTCGCCCGCATGGCCGGCGCCGACCTCCCCATCGTCCCGCTGCAGCACCAATACGTCGTCACAGGCCCGGTACCCGAACTGCGGGGCGGCAGCCCAGAATTGCCGGTGCTCCGCGACCCCCGGGGCTCCTTCTACATTCGCCAGGAAGGCGAAGGCCTGCTGGTCGGCCCGTTCGAGCGCCGGCCGCTTCCCTGGGCGCTGGATGGGATTCCGGAGGGCTTCCACGGCCGCCTGCTCCCGCCGGACCTGGACCAGATCCAGGATGTGCTGGCCGAAGCAGCCGGACGAGTGCCGGCCTTCGGGCACGCGGGAATCACATCCACGGTGAACGGCCCAGACGGTTACACCCCGGACGGCCGCTGCCTCATGGGCTGGATCCCCGGCGCCCGCAACCTCTTCGCGCTCGCCGGTTTCAGCATCTTCGGCATCGTCTTCGGGGGCGGAGCCGGCAAGTACGCAGCGGAATGGATCCTCGGCGGCCAGCCCAGCGACGATATGTGGGAACTCGATGTCCGCAGGTTCGGCCCATACGCGGCCTCCACCCGCTACATCGTATCCCGGGCCACTGACGTGTACGAGCGCGAGTACGCGATCCATTACCCCTATGAGGAACGCCCAGCCGGCCGGCCGCTGAAGACCGGACCGCTCTACGACCGCCTCCTTGGCAAAGGGGCGCGCTACGGAGTTCGCTTCGGCTGGGAACGCCCGCTCTGGTTCGCCGGGCCCGGCGAAACCGGAAATGAGGCGCCCACCTTCGGGAAGCCCCCCTGGCATGCCGCCGTGGGCCGGGAGTGCCGGGCAGTGCAAGCCGGGGCAGGCATCCTCGACCAGACCAGCTTCGCGAAGTTCGAAGTGTCCGGTCCTGGCGCCGGATCTTTCCTGGACCGCCTCTCGGCCAACATCCTGCCGAGCCGGGCGGGGCGGATAGCGCTGACACAGATGTGCACCAGCCGCGGCGGGATCGAATGCGATCTCACGATCACCCGCACCGGAGAAGAGCGCTTCTACGTCGTGTCAGCCGCCGCCACCGAAACCCACGACTACGCGTGGATGCGACGCCACGCCCCAGCGGGCGGCTCGGTCCGCATCGACAACCTCACGGCAAGACTCGCGGTCCTGACCATCGCCGGACCCCGCTCCCGCGACCTCCTCCAGGCCCTCTCCGACGACGACTGGTCCGGGGAGGCGTTCCCGTTCTTCTCAGCACGCCAGGTCCACATCGGCATGGCCCCCGTCCTGGCCCTGCGCGTCTCCTACGTCGGCGAACTCGGCTACGAACTGCACCACCCGGCCGAGTACCAGCGCTACCTCTACGACTTGCTATGGAGCGCGGGAAGCGAGTACGGCCTCGTGGACTTCGGCTACCACGCGCTGGACTCCATGAGACTGGAAAAGGCCTACCGGCTCTGGGGATCTGACATATCACCCGACTACACGCCGATCGAGGCCGGCCTTGACCGTTTCGTCCGAACCGGCAAAGGTGACTTCATCGGCCGCGAAGCGCTCATCCGCCAGCAGAATGAGGGATACGACCGCCGCCTGTCCATCCTCCGCCTCGACCAGGCCGACGCGTTCCCACACGGCCAGGAACCCATCTACCACAAGGGCAAAGCCGTCTCTCACGTGACATCGGGTGGCTACGGGCACAGAGTCGGTGCCTGCATCGCCCTGGCCTACCTGCCCACAGAGCTCACCGAGCCGGGGACGGCGGTCGAGGTCGCGGTTCTGGGACGACGCCGCAAGGCTCTCGTCACCGGGGAACCACTCTACGACCCGGCCAACGCCCGGCTGCGTCAATGACGAACGCCCCGGGCAAGGCAGCGCCACCGGACGCGCCCGGACGCGGGACGTCGCGTTCGGCCGGCGGCGGCCCGCCGGCATCCGCTCCACCCTGACCGCCCGGCCAGGCGCCCCCGGCCTGCACCGGGCCGGGAACACGCTGGCCCTGCCCAGTCGGCCGGTGCGAGGCAGGCGGGCACGGCGGTTACGTGAAGTGATGGATGACGTGCTTGTGCAGGAGGTCAAGGCTGGCGCGGCTGTCCCCTGACGCGACCACGGACTCGGGAGATGGCTTGGGCGGCACGACGGTGATGACGGAGAGGTGGCCGGTGCTGATCCGCCACGGGCAGGCGGCGGTGTGGCTGTGCTCTTGACCAGTCTCAGCCTTTGGGCTGAGCCTCGCTCGCGCAGCGTTCGCCGCTGAGCAGCGCGCCCTCCATGAAACCCTGGAAGTCCTGGCACGTGTGCTCGCCGGCGAAGTGGATGCGGCCCTCCTGGACTCCTTCGTAGCCGGAGAAGCTGGTGTACTGGCCCACCCGCCAGTACGAGTAGCCTCCTTGCAGGTAGGGGTCGAGCAGGCCGAAGTCGTACCAGGCCAGCCCGTTGTACGCCGTGGTGACCCCGGGCAGGACCGGTTCCAGTTGCGTGAGGGTGTCGCTGACCAGCCTCGACGGGGGGACACCTGAATCGCCGGTCAGGTTGTAGGTAGTGATGATGTCCTGGGTGTAGTTCCCGCCGGGGAAGGCGGTCCAGAGGGCTGTCGGCCCTGTGTAGCCGCCGCTGGCGGCGCTTTGCACCATCTGCCAGCCGGAGCTGATGAAGCCATTGTCCTGGTAGGTCGTTCCGGTGAAGCCGTCGGTGATCCACGGCTCGCCGTTGAACTGCATGATGATCTTGGCGTTGGTGCCCATGCCGAGATTGTTGATGGCGGTCATCTTCAGCGGCGAGAGCCCGGCCTGCGACAGGTCCACGTTGCGCAGCGCCGTGAACGGGAGGGCGAGGATCACGCTGTCTACTTTCACCTGCTTGGTGGAGCTGCCGCTGGTGAAGGTGAGGGTGTAGGTGCCGTCCGCGTTGGCCTTGAGGGCCACCAGGACCTGGTCTGTCTGGATGGTGCCTGCGGGGAGCTGGCTCACCATGCCGGTGACCACCTGGTCGTTGCCGCCGGTCACGTGCCAGCGCTCATCGGTGCCGGCCAGGTAGGGGGAGTCCTTCGGCTGGTAGCCGCGGCCGTTCGCGCTGTCGTAATAGCCCAGGATCATCGTCAGGTTGAGCGCAGACTGGTCTGCCGGGTCCCCGCCGTACTCGTCGATCACGTTCTGCAGGCACACCCCGCCAAAGTCCCCCGCTGATCCCCCGGGCATGTACTGGTTCATCCACTGGGGGACATTCATCTGGTCCCACTGGTAGCCGGTCGCGGTGTAGCTGTTGTAGCTCTGCGGCCAGGGAGCCGCCTGTATCGCGTTATTAAACAGCGTCCACCCCCACGCCTGCCAGTCCGCGTCGAGCTGGGCCTGGGTGTAGCGGGCGCCGCTGACCCAGTAGGTGTCAACGGTCCCGGACGCGTACGCGCGGGTGTCGTCGAGGGTGAGGTTGAACAGCTTCACCAGGTTCAGCATGGAGGCGTGCTCGGAGGAGATGAACTCCCCGTGCATCTCCGCGACCAGCCCGTTGTCCCAGTAGTTGCGCTGGGTCTCGCACCGGCCCCCCACGCTGGAGGTCGCCTCGTAAATGGTCGAGGTCCAGCCGTATTTCGTCCACAGCACATGAGCGGCGCGAAGCCCCGCGAGCCCGCCGCCCACAATGGCGATGGCAGGCTGCTTGGAGGTGGCCGCTGATGCCCGCCGGGGCTCAAAGACAACGCCGCCAGCAAGCCCCGCCGCGGCGATACCCGCCGCCGCTGTGCCGGCACCCTTGAGGAACTCGCGCCTGCCCACCCGCTTGACGTTCTCCATGGCCACCCACTTGGCCACATGATCCTCCGGCGCCCCCCGCTCACGCACACGGCGCACAGCATCGTTGTAAGCCTCAGCCGCCTCACGCGCGGCACGCCGCTGGGCGGCACGGCGCTCGGCCCGCATGCCCGACACCTCATCGAGAGGTATCCCCGTCGCGGCTGACTCCTCGCATGCGGCATGAGCCTCCCGCAGCCTCCTGGTCAAGTCCGAGCGCACAGAGCGTCCCATCACAAGCCCCTTCCTGCTGCCATTACGCACACCATTGAGCGTCCGTTCAAACCATACGGCTGGCATCGGATGCGGGCAATGCCAAGACTGCCGGCCAGACAGGCTGCACCCGCCACAGCGCGTTCAGGTTCATCACCCCCAACCCCGGCAAATGCATTAGCCGTCCAGCAGTCGTGCGATCTTTGCCCGGCTCCCATGGAGCCGGGCATGCTCTACTCGCACGGCATCACCGAGCACCTCGAACACGCGTGAGCCAGAATTGGATCATCTGCGCGTGACGACCCGCGTGACCGGCACCGTCATCGGCCGCGCATAGTCGGCAGGGCGAGCATCTGGCTATTGATCTTGCCGTATATTCACTCTCCGTGAC
>DPMS01000118.1 GCA_003541285.1 Actinomycetota bacterium | reverse complement strand
CTGAGTGACCGGCCGGGCAACCAGCGGGATGCTCCCGGTCGTTGCCCGGCCGGTCACTCAGCGGCTTTCCACCCGCCAGCCGCGTCACCAACCTGTCCGGCCAGAACACCTAGGCCGCTGATCGGCGGGCCCGCCGGCGCAGGGAGGCGAGCATCGCCGCGCGTCCCGCGCGCATGAACTCCGGCCACTCGCGGGTGTCGAGGAACTGCTGATAGAAGCCGGTCCCCGCGACCTTCCAGTAGGGCACCGGCTCGACGAGCAGCGTCCGGGCCTCGCGGCGCAGCCTGCCGAGGTGCTCGCGGGCCAGCTCCGCCTGCTGGCAGGTGCGCACCTGCGAGGCGGCCGAGACGATGCTGAGCGGGCGGCCGTCCCAGCCTGTGACGTCCTCGCCGCGGAACTCGTGCGGGTAGAAGCCGTTGACCGCTACGGCGGTGTCGACGGCCGGCTCGATGTCGAGCACGGGCCGCACTGGGAAGATGTCGACGACCCCGCCGTCGCACCATGAGAGTCCATCGAGCACGACCGGCTGGACGAACAGCGGGAGCGACACTGCCATGCGGATCGCGTGCGCCACCAGCATGTCGGGATGGGTACGCGGGCCGACGAAGTCCAGGCGGTTGTGCTCGACGTTCCAGATCGGCGCGTATGTCGGCGTCCGCAGCTGCGCCAGGGTGAGGCCGCCGAAGTGGCCGCGATAGAACGCCTCGAGCTTGTCGCCGCGCACGATGCCGCACCAGCCGCGCGCCAATGTCGGGACGAGCGCGGCCATCTCACGCCACCCGACGTCGATGTAGTCGTCGGGCCTCATAGAGGCGGTGAGCTCCGCGGCCTCGTCGGGCGACATCCCGGCGCCGAGCGGGAACCCGAACAGCGCCGAGCCCGAGCACACCGAGTAGACCGACACCTCGGTGCCACTGTCCTCGAGCGCCTTCGCCACGCCGATGAGCGACGCGAGGGCGCCGCTGCCACCGGTGGCGACGACGCCGACGCGGCCCGCGAGCGGCGGGGGAGCAGCCCCGTGCAACGGCCCGAAGATGTGCCCCGGTGCAGGCCGGCGGTCGAAAGGCAGCGGCAGGAGCCCGCGCCGGACCGTGTCGAGGAACGTCGCATCCTTGCGGACGGCCGTCGCCACGTCGCGGGCGCGGACGACGACGTCGAAGTACTGCCGCATACGGAAAATGTCCAGAGCAGCGTCCAGGGCACTGTGGCTGCCCCGGCCGTCAGTGGTGGCCATGGCGATCGCCTCCACCATCACCGTGCGCCGCCACTTTGCCGTCCGGCTAGAGGCGAAGGTCTCTTCCGCCGGTGCCGGGAGATGACCGCTGGCAGCAGGCTGGTCCCCGGCGTGGCCTGCTACGTCCCTGGTCAGCCTGTGGGAACCTGGCCAGCGGTGCCGAGGGCCGTGATCTCGTCGAAACTCTCCCGGAGACACTCGAGCAGGACGTCCGGGTCCGGTATCGCGGCGGTGTCGATGTTGATGCCGATATGGCAGGTGCCAGCGTAGGAGACGAGGGTGGTGTTGAGGGCCGCTCCGATGGTGGGCCCGAACGCGAAGAAGCCGGTGATCTTGGCGCCGGCCAGGTAGACCGGCACAGGGATGCCCGGCACATTGCTCGCCAGGAAGTCGATGTGCTTGAGCACTCCACCCACGTAGCTGGCGGGCAGCAGGTTGAGCGCCCCGGCGATCACGTCGGTGACCGAGAGCGATGGCTCTTTGCGCGCTGTCTCCGTGACGTGGTGCAGGAGGCGCATCCGGGTGGCGGGGTCCGGTTCCCCTGCCCGGACGGTCAGCCGCTGCAGGGTGATCTTGTTGCCCCAGCTCGTGTCGCTCTCGGTCCGGAGGCTGATCGGCATGACGACCCGCAAGGACTCGATGGCCATGTCGTGACGCTCGTGGTACCTGCGCAGCCCCCCGGTAACGGCTGCCAGATAGGCGTCGTTGACGGTCCCGCCAACGGTCATGGCCGCCCTCTTCAGGGTGTCCAGAGAGACCTCCATCATGGCGAGATGGCGGGTCATTGCCCGCTCCCGCATGATGGGCGATTTGGTGTCGAGGATTGGCGCGGCTGTCCGGTAGATGGAGCGGGCCATCGCGGCGGTGCCACGGATCCTGCCAACAGGGTCGCGTGCGTAGCGCATCAGCGCCGGGATCGCCATCTGGGCTCCGCGCTGGGCCAGGTAGGCGCTGCGCCCGGCCACCGAGCCGACGGCGCCAGCGACCAGGGCGCGCAGGTCCAGCCGCTCACCTAACGGCGCCGACTGCATCTCACCCAGGTCGGATGGTTCGCGCTGAAGGTCCAGCATGACCGCCAGCATCCGCATCCCGCCCACGCCATCCGCCAAGGAGTGATGAAGCTTGAGGACGAGCGCCGCTCCGCCGCCCTCAATGCCATCGACCAGGGTGAGCTCCCACAGCGGACGGTCCCGGTCGAAGGCATCCATCGCCGACAGGCGCGCGAGCTGGAGCACCACGGCCCTCGTATGGGGCGCCGGGGCGGTAACCCGGCGCAGATGCCAATTCAGGTCGAAGTGCGGATCGTCGGCCCACCGGGGGGTGGTAAGCCGGAATGGGGGCTCAACGACGCGCTGCCGCAGCGAGGGCATGAACCGGGACATCCGGCCGATGAGTGCGGCAAGCTCGTCCCAGTCGGGGACAGAGCCGAGCCAGATGACGGCGACAACTGTCGACCGGAGCGCAGGGTCACGCTCCATGTACCAGGAGAACGCGTCGCTCGCCCGCATATACCCATTGCCGGGCACCGTCATTTAGCCGATCGTATGAACCCATCACCTGTCCTGGCAGGGCCATTGGCCCCGGTCAGCCGGGCATGATCCGCTGGCGCGGCCCGGGCAATACCCCGGCCGGATCCGGTCACGGGCCGGGTGCCGGTGATCTGCCACCCGGGTGGGCATCCCCCTGCTGCTGGTTCTGGTATGCCTGCTTTGACAGCGGGTGATCTGGGCCGAGGATCAGCGGAGTGCTCGCGCGTTCAGCGGCATGCTTCTGCTGGGCCAGCTGCGACCCTGGCGTGGCGTAGAGCACGTGGACGTTTGCGTCTCCGCTGCCGCGCTGGGCTACGGGTGCGACCGCGGCGGGGTTGCCCTGTTCGTCGGTGACCCATAGCTGGAAATCGTCGTACTTGAACAGCTGAACGTCAGCAATAGGCGTGGGATAGTGATGCACCCCGCCGGGCTGCGGGTCCGCTGCTGCCGGAGGATTCTGGGTCCCACCCGCTGGAAGAACGCCGGTGTGGAAACCGGGGTGCAGCGGCACCCCCGCGTTGAAGATCGAGTCGGTCCACTTCGCGACCCCGGCGGCGTCCTGAATGGGCGTGTCCAGCAGCCCACCAGGATCAAGCTGCTGCTTGACCTGCGGCGCGAGAAGGACATACAGCCGTTTCGCGTTCTGCCGCAGCAGGTCGACCTTGGCAGGGTCCGCGCCGAACTGCGCCG
>DPMS01000406.1 GCA_003541285.1 Actinomycetota bacterium | reverse complement strand
GGCTTGCTGACATACGCGTTGCCATCGGCACTCGCCCTTCCGCCGGATCAGCCGTGCCCGCATTGGCCGGGCGGGATCGGTCACGATCAACCGTAACCATCCGGACGCGATTGGCAAGCGCGGCTTTCCGCTGGTGGGACACATATGGCTTCGGAGCGGGACAATGCCGGGCTTCCGTCAGGCATCACCGCAGGTCAGATAGCTCCTGGTGCTGGGAACCACATGCTCCCGGCGCTGGGAGTGACCAACAGACCGCCGAATCTAGGATCGTAGGCAGCCGCCGCGGCTGCCATGCCTGAGAAGGGGAGCCAGCGTGAAGACTGTAACCAGGCTTGCCGGGCCATCGAGTTCTGCCGCCTTCCCGGCCACGCCACGCAGCGGGCTCATCGACTTGAGGTCTGAGGCGGTGGCACCGCTGCACCCGGAGGTGCGCGCCGCCCTCTGCCAGGCTCCTGAAGGCAGCGACTCCTACGATGACGACGCGGCTGGCCACGAACTGGAAGCGCGCATGTCAGAGATGTTCGGGATGGCGTCGGCGTTGTTCGTCCCTACCGGGCGGATGGCCAACGCGATGGCGATCGGGCTGCTGGCCGGGCCGGGGACCGAAATCCTTGCCGACGCCGACGCGCATATCGTGCGCTCCGAGTACGGGCTCGCGGCCCGGCTGTGGTCGATCCAGACCCGCACCTTCGCCCCGGTCGGTGGTCGCCTTAACGTACTGGGAGTCGAGCCACTGCTGAGCGTGCTGGAGAACACGACCATGCCGACCCGGCTCGTCTGCGTCGAGGACACGCACGCCGCCTGCGGTGGCGCCCCCCAGGAGTTCAAGGCGCTTCGGCAGCTCGCCGAGCGGCTCGCGCAGCGAGGCGTGGGGCTCTATTGCGACGGGGCGCGGATCTGGTACGCCAATGTCGCGCAGGCCGTCCCGTGGCGCGCCTACGGCGAGTTGTATGACGGCCTGGCCGTGTCCTTGGTTAAGGGGATCGGCGCGCCCTGCGGTGCGATGCTCTTGATGCGCGAGGACCGCCGCAAGGAGATGCGCGATATGCGCCGCATGCTCGGCGGTGCGTGGGTGCGGCCTGGGCCGCTCGCGTCCGCCGCACTTCGCGCGCTGGATGCCAACGCTGCCGATCCGGCGCGGGACTGCGCGAACGCCGCGCTTTTCGCGCAATCGCTGCGGGCCGAACTGCCGGACCTGCATGTGTTACAGGAGACCAACATCGTCATGTTCGACGTGCCGGACTCGGCGCTGTTCTTTGAGAAGTGCCGCGCAGACAGGGTCCTGGTCTTCCGGTTTACCCCGACCCGCGTCCGAGCGGTGTTTCACCGCGGAATCTCCGCCGATGATGCCCGGACCGCCGCACTGGCTGTCCGCGATGCCCACCTGTCTTCGGAGTGAGATCGATGATGCTCGCACTGTCGGAACCTGCCTGGCGCATACCGGTTGGCCTGCTTCTGGCCACGCATGACCAGGCCCCGTTACTCCGCGCTACCGCGCAGCCGCTGCTGGACCGGCTACGCGGAAAGTCAGCGGTTATCGGGCTAGGACTGCTCGGTGGCCTGGCCGAGCCGGGCATCCGTACTTTCGCCGACGGATACTCCGACATTGACATAACGGTCCTGCTGAGCTGCGAGATTCCGGCGGAGTCGCTCCGGCTTCCGGCTGCCGATGCCCTCGCCGCAGCGCAGCGGCTGCTTCCCGGATGGCTTCCGAACTTCAAGTTCGTCGATCCGGATTCCCGAATCGAGTTCAACCTCCACCAGCACATTTACGAGTATGAGTCGCAGCCGCACATAGTGTGGGACAACGAAAAGTGCAGCGCTTACGGCGACACGCTGGAGATCGTCTACGACCCGTCCGGACTGCTGGCGTCCCTGGTGCGGGATAAGACCGCCGGAAAGGAGGGCCGCGCGTTCGACGCGGCCGTGCGGCTGCTCTCGCGGGGCCTGGTCATGGCCAGCGACGGCGTCCGCGTGTGCCTCGCGCGCGGACGCGCGGACGTAGCGCGGGACGTCATCGCCCGCGTCTGCTCTGACGCATTGGATGTCTTGCTGTTCCTGTCCGGGATCTGGCCGCCTGGCCCCAAATGGCGGCTGCTGGCCATCGAGGCACTTCTGGAACGCGAGCGGTGGCTGCCCGGCTGGACCTACAGCAGGGTCCTCGCGCTGCTGCACTCGTCAGCGACAGACGAAGCGGGGTGCGGACTGCTGCAAGGCGAGCTGGCCATCTTGCTCGGCGAGGTCAGGGAGATCGCAGCGCAGAAGTTTCCCGACTGGCCCGCCGATATCTACGCCTACGCGATGACGCGGGTTTTCACCGACAAGCAACTGCTCAGCACTACAGCGGCAGACAAGGCTGTGGGCGCCGGCCTCGAATACGTCACCAGGCTCATGGACCCCGCGTGGAACCGCGTCAATCACGCCCTTGAGGAAATGGCCTAGAACCGGAGCAGCCCGTGTCGATCATCCTGGTCAACCCCCCATCGCTGTATCACATGCCGAAGTTCCGCGCCGAGGGCAAGCTCGCCTACTTCGAACTCAGCCGCCGACAGGTAGGGGAAAACGGCTTCTGGTCCCTGCCCGGTGAGCACCTGGGCCTCGGCTCGCTCGCCGCCGCCTGCGCCGATCGCGGCATCGCGGTCCACATTGTCAACGGGCAGGTCCTCTTCCACCGCAGCGTCGAGCAAACGTGGCAGGCAATTACTCGCGCAGCGGCCCGCCACGGATCGCCCGACGTGATCGGATTCACCGGCCCGGCCCAGGTGTTCGCCGAGAATCTCCACCTCGCGGGCCTGGTCAAGCGCCGCTGGCCTGGCTGCGTCACCGTGCTTGGCCACGACTTCGCCACCCTCAACCACGAGCGGGTGCTGGATGAGCACACCGAGTTCGATGTCGTTGCGTGTGGCGAGGCCGAAGATTGCTTCGTGGAGCTCTGCCTGGCCGTACTCGATGACCGCTGGCCTGAGCCAGTCCCCGGGATGGCGCGCAGAGGCGAGCCCTTCCAGCCGGCGCAGGTGCTGGATATCGACCAGCTTCCCTGGCCGATCCGCGCCGACCTTCCCCTGGTGATGGCGGCCGGCCTGAGCCCGGCGGTCTTCACCTCCCGCGGCTGCCCCTACCGCTGCACTTACTGCACTACCGGGGCGACCGCGTCGCTGCTGGCGGGCGCTCGGCGGCACCGCGAGAAGTCACTTGACAACGTACTGGCCGAGATCCAGGATCTGGCCGGCCGGCACCGAATCCGGCACCTCACGATCACCGATGACCTGTTCCTCAGCAAGAGCCCCGAATCGAGAGAAAGGGCGACGGACTTCGCCCGCCGGCTGATCGCGGCGAGGCTAGACCTGACC
>DPMS01000404.1 GCA_003541285.1 Actinomycetota bacterium | reverse complement strand
CGGGGTGGGGTTGTCCATGCGGGAGACGGCGATGGCCTCGAATCCCTTGAAGGCGCCGGCCGCGGGGAAATTCGAAGCCAGGTTGGAGTAGTAGAGCCGGTCGCCGTTGCTCCAGCTGAAGCCGTTGGGCCCGGGAGCAGGGCCGAACGCGACACCCGGATCTCCGTCTGACACCAGGCCACTCTCCTCGTACCAGGGCAGTGTGCCGATCGGGCCTTCGTTCTGCGCGCATTCTGACACCGGGGTGCTGAAGTCAGCCGTGCAGCCGCGCGCGGTGTAGCCCGTGTACATCGGCTGGGTCCACGACTTGCCTGAATCGAAGGAGAAGTACACGCCCGAGACGCCGACGCCCGGGGTGAAGGGACAGGGGTTGGAAGGGAACTGGCTGCTGCACGCCTGCTCGTCGATCTCGTCGTTCGACCCTGCCACCACGATGCTGTTGTGGTTGGCGTCAACAGCTATGGCCGGCTCGTTCTGCTTGTTCTGCGAGAACGGAAGCGCCGGACTGGCGCTTGTGACGTTCACCGAGTTGTCCGCAGTGGCCTGGGCCGCTAGCGGGCCGCTGACCATCACCAAGGCAGCCGCTGATCCCAGCACCAGTAGTACATGGAAAGGCTTTCTCATGACGCTCTCCCTCACAGCCGTCCTTCGGGACTAGGCGTACCCCCGGCGTTCATGCAGGCGGAAGTCTAACTCCCCGGTATGGAAGTTGTCACTGAGCGTTTTTCATCCGGCGATTTCGCGGGATTGGAGGACGTGGATGGCCTTGGCGAGTTGCCCGGCGCGCCATGGGCAGCAGCGGAGTTTGCGCAGGATGCGCGCTGCCCTGCATCGCCGCGCTCCCCTCGGGCTGGAGCATCGGCGGCGCGGACATCTCCAGCGGGAATGCGCGCCACCGGACGGGTTGCCTGCCATCACGGCTCCACCGGGTACCAGCAGCGGTTGTGGAAGGTGGATCTGGCCAGGCTGGCCGGCGAACTCGGCATCGCGGTCGCGGTGGTGCACATGCCGCCCGTCCACGCCGAACGTGACACCGCGACCTACCCGCGCGGCATCAAGATCCCGACCGCGAGATGCGGGAGCTAGAACGAACCCGCATCTCCAGCCACGACTGGCACGGCGAGTGGAATTACACGCTGAACCCGGCAGCAGCCTGAACCTGGCATGTTGTTCATCTACGAACCCTCAGTATGCGCGCCCGAAGATGAGCCGCTTCCCGTATGCGGACTTTCGATTGCACCGAACGCACACGCCTTCCTCCGCCGCGCCTTCAGCCGGGATGCATCGCGGGGTGGCCGATGTCGCAGCCTTGATGTCGTCCTCGCACTCGGGCCGGCCGCAGTGGAACGCCAGCGCCCAGCCTGTCTTGACTGCCTCGGCAAACTCCGCCCACGAGTTCACCGTGGCCGTGTGGGAGTCCCTGAAGTCGGTCGCCCGCTGCAGCAGCAGGCTTTGCATCGCGTTGAGCTCAAACTCCAGCCGGGCGGGCGCCGAGTCGAGGGATACTGGCGATTTGCCCTCGCCGAGCCGGGTGGACATCAGTGCGGAGCCCTCGGCCAGGTCACGGGGGCCAAGCTCGAGCCGGACCGGCACGCCGCGCAGCTCCCAGTCGTTGAACTTGAACCCAGGGGAGAGCTGAGCCCGGTTGTCCACGTGCGTGCGGATGCCCGCCCGGCGGAGCCTGCCGGCCAGTTCCCTAGCTGAGGGCAGTACCTGCTCGGCCTGGTCGCCGCGGCCTATCGGCACGATCACCACCTGGTAGGGAGCGAGCAGCGGGGGAAGGACGAGGCCCTTGTCGTCACCGTGCGTCATGATCACGCCGCCAACCATCCGGGCGCTCATGCCCCACGACGTGGTGTGGCAGTACTTCAGTTCGCCGCTTTGCGCCGCGTACTGAATGCTGAACGCCTTGGCGAAGTTCGTGCCCATATAGTGCGAGGTGCCGGACTGAAGGGCGCGCCCGTCGCGCATCATGCCTTCGACCGTGTACGTCCGCTGGGCGCCCGGGAACCGCTCGCCCCCGGTCTTCTCGCCGTCGACCACCGGCATGGCGGCGATCTCGCGGGCCACCTTCGCGTACAGGTCAAGCGCGAGCAGCGTCTCCCGCATCGCGCCGGCCTCGTCGGCGTGCGCGGTGTGACCCTCCTGCCACAGGAACTCGGTCGTGCGCAGGAACATCCGCGGCCGCATCTCCCAGCGGACCACGTTCGCCCACTGGTTCAGCAGCACCGGCAGGTCCCGGTGCGAGCTGATCCACCTGGCCATCATCTCGCCGATGACCGTCTCCGATGTGGGCCGGACGATCAGCGGCTCCTCAAGTTCCTTACCCCCTGCGTGGGTGACCACGGCGAGCTCGGGGGAGAAACCTTCGACGTGCTCCGCTTCGCGCTGCAGGTAGCTCTCCGGGATCAGCAGCGGGAAGTAGGCGTTGTCGTGACCGGTTTCCTTGATCCGCCGGTCGATGTCGGCCTGGAGCAGTTCCCAGATCCGGTAGCCGTAGGGGCGGATCACCATCGTGCCCCTGACCGGTCCCCGGTCCACCAGCTCAGCCTTGAAGACGAGCTCGTTGTACCAGGCCGAGAAGTCTTCGCTCTGGCGAGTCACTCCGCGTCCGTCCCGCGCCACACGCAGAGATTACGGCATCGAGCCGGCCGCTGCCGGGCGCCTACTCGTACCCGTTCTTAACCCCGATCCCGGCCGCCGCACTCAATACGGCGTGACTGGTCTGGGCTCGCCGCCGAGCGAGGTGCCGGTCCACGTTGCGGACCACCGGCCTGCCCACGCCGACCACATCTCGCCGAACCGGATCAGATGCAGCGCGGGAGCCACTCCCGGGCGTATCTTGCTCTACCGGACGTGCGACTTCCCGGGTCGGCACGTCGCACAGAAGACCGGAACCATCTCGGCTACGACCGGACATCTGACGCCATTAAGGCGCCGGTCGCCCAGTCAGGATGTTCACCGGGCGGCGCTTCGAAGCGGCGGTGCCGTCGGTCATGGCCGCTTCGACATGAACCGCCGGTTCTTGCGCTCAGCGCAGAGGATCACCGGGGCGGCGCCGCCAAGGAAGCTGGCCGTTGCCGGCCATGGAGGAGGTGGCGTCCTCGCAGGTGCGCTGCGGAATCGCTCACAGCCTCGTCCCGGCCGTATGCTTCTCCAGCGGACCAGGCCAGAGCTGCGAGCCCGGCGAAGGCGGTGTGAGCTGTGTCGAGAACATTGCCCACAAGATCTTCCCCATGTCGCCAGGGGTGGTGTAGCCCCACTGATCACTGAGCGCGGCGATGACGTGTAGCCCGCGGCCGGTTTCGCCCAGGTGCTCTGGTTTCCTGGGGACTGGAGGCGTCCTGCTTGGGTCGGCGACCGCGCATACCACGCACTGCCCAGGCCAAAGCAGCCCGAGCCTGATCGGCCACCGGGCGCGGGTGCCGGCGGAATGGGGCAGCGCATGCCGCAACGCGTTGGTCAGCAGTTCAGACACGACGATCGCTATGTCTTCGCAGCGTCCTGCCACGCCCCAGCGCTGCAAGATAGTGGTGGTGAAATCTCGTGCTGCGCGCACCTCGCCGGCGTCCACGCCTGGCGTACGCTCGGCAGCTCCAGGGAAGCAGGCCCAGCGTATAGCGGCGGGATCTGGGCGCAGGGGCCAATCCCCGCTGGCCAGGGCGGCCACCTCGGCAACGGGGGTCAGCCAGTGACAGCCTGTGCTGCCCGCCAAGCGCATTTTCTGTGCTGCCATTGCCCTCGGCTCAATCCCGTTGCGGTAACGCGGTTTGATCGCTGCCACGGCTTCGCTCCCCTATGGTCTGTTGTCCGGTGAAAATCGCGGCGATGTAGGCCGGGCTGTCGCCGTGGAAGTGCAGAGGCCGACCGCTACCCGGAGCGTCCGCCGCTCAGCGGCCCGGCTGGATCGGCCGTGGCGTGCCCGGTGCCGTCCCCGGGCCGGCCAAGGGCTTGTTGCTGGCTGGACAGCTGAGATCTCGCCGGTTTCCGTCCCGGCCAAGCCGTCGGAAGTGGCATCTTCATATACGGCTGCGGCCACCAGGGTGGCCATGGCGACAGCCCTATCCCGGTCCCACAGCGCAACCGGGTTGGCGGTCCAGAACCAGGAGACGCTCTGCTGGCATTTCGGGCAAGCCAGCCGGCTGAGCGCATCGACCCGCCACCCTGCTGCGATAGCGCGGGCGCGGATGTCGGCTTCGCCAAGCGCGACAGGGTCCGTGTGGTGCGAGATGCACGAGCCCATCTCGCACCAGGCGATAGGTATCCGCAGTTCGTCCCCGATCGGCGCCCGCTCGGTAATCTCAGCGCCCGCACTCGTGTCAACCCGGCCGTTGGACTTGATCGTCGGCGGAGCCGCGGCGACGGCTGGCCTATCGTCGGTATCGCGTTGCGGCTCAGCGCACCCATCGTCATGCAATTGGGCGAGCCAGTCCATGGCAAGCTCGACCGCGTCCCCGGCCTCGGCCTTGATCTTCATGTGCCACCTCCAACGCAGCACCTATGCCTGCTGAACCACCTGCTGTGAACCGCTGCGAAATCAGCGCCACCGGAATAGCGGCAGCGGCCTTGAGTGCCTCCTTGCCGTGACCAATGAGGGGTTTCAGACGCACGCGGCGGCCTCCATAGGACCGCGCCAAGACCGGCCTCGTTCTTCTGAAATGACGGCGGCAATGAAACAAAGAAATAGCTAGCTAAATAATTGCCGTCACAGCGAGGCTGATTATCGACCAGCACGCGGAGAGTGGTGGCGCACCGCAAGGCAGGCCATGCTCCCCCCGTGGTCCGTATACGGCATTATGACACTCACCCGCCCCTCAGTGTCCGGGCTAGCCGTCTGAGACCCTTGATCACCCACCATTCGGCATACAGATCACATTGAGATAAACATTTGATAAACTTCCGGCTTCTCTTCTGAGTAATGCAGCAGTTGTTGTCGGCGCCTCACTATTTTCCTTTGTACACAGGGTGTGGAAGATATCCGCCAAGGTAATAGCTGTGTCAGGAGGGTGCCGTCGCCGAGCGTCCCCAGAGTATCCCCATTTTGTCCACAGGTCCGCCAGCGTGTCTGCACAAGTCATCCACAGGTTCGTACACAGATACGCCCGCCTTGCCCAGGCACCCTGGGAGAGCTAAGCCTCGATCCACCGC
>DPMS01000526.1 GCA_003541285.1 Actinomycetota bacterium | reverse complement strand
CGGGCGCGGCGCGGCATCGTGATCGCCACGGGGACCGAGCCGTCGTTGCCACCGATTCCGGGGCTGGCCGGGACGCCGTACTGGACCAACCGGGAGGCGATCGAGACCGAGGAAGTCCCGGAGTCGCTGATCGTGCTGGGCGGCGGGGCGATCGGCGCCGAGCTGGCGCAGGTGTTCGCCCGGTTCGGCGCCGCGGTGACCGTGGTGGAGGCGCTGCCGCAGCTCCTCCCGGCCGAAGACCCCGAGGCCGGGGAACTGCTGGCCGCAGTTTTCGGCTGGGAGGGCATCGCGGTGCGCGCCGGCGCCCGCGCGGAGCATGCCGGCTATGACGGCAGGCAGTTCACCGTGTCCCTGGCCGGCGGTGAGACGCTTGCCGCGCAGCGGCTGCTGGTCGCCACCGGCCGCCGCGCCACGGTCGCGGCGCTGGGCGTGGGGGCCTACGGCCTGGACGAGACGGCCAGCAGCATCGCGACCGATGAGACGATGCGGGCCGCGAACGGGCTGTGGGCGATCGGCGATGTCACCGGCAAGGGCGCGTTCACCCACGTGGCCATGTACCAGGCCGCCATCGCGGCCGCCGGCATCCTCGGCCAGGACGGGCCGCCCGCCGATTACCGGGCGGTGCCGCGGGTGACCTTCACCGACCCCGAGATCGGTGCCGTGGGGCTCACCGAGGCCCAGGCTCGCGAACGCGGGATGGCGGTGCGGACCGGCATCACGCAGGTGCCGTCGTCGGCGCGGGGCTGGATCCACAGGGCCGGCAACGATGGGTTCATCAAGCTCATCGAGGACACCGGACGCGGCGTGCTGGTGGGTGCCACCTCGGCCGGGCCCGCGGGCGGCGAGGTGCTCGGCGCCCTGGCGGTCGCGGTGCACGGACAGGTCCCGGTCGCCGCCCTGCGGGCCATGATCTACGCCTACCCAACCTTCCACCGCGGCATCGAAGACGCGCTGCGCAGCCTTGGAGGCGTTTCCTGATGGCCGCGATGGGCGCAACAGCCGGAGGGCGCGCCGGGACACTGGAGTGGCCGTGATGCGGGCCGACGCGCTGGTGCTGTTCGGGGCGACCGGTGACCTGGCCCGCAAGAAGCTCTTCCCCGCCGTGTACCACCTGGCAGCGGCGAGGCAGCTCGGGGTGCCGGTGGTCGGCGTGGCCGTCTCGGACTGGGACGACACCCGGCTGCGCGCCTACGCCACCGAGGCAGTTAAGACCGCGGAGGGGGGCCATGCGGACGGCCCGGCACTCGATGAGCTGGCCGGCGGCCTGGCGATGGTGAGCGGCGACTACCGGGATCGGTTCACATTCGCCGCCCTGGCCGAGCGGCTGGCCGAGCTGGGCGCCGCGCGGCCGGTGTACTACCTGGCCATCCCGCCTGGGCTGTTCCCGGTGGTGGTGCAGGGCCTATCCCAGGCCGGGCTCAGCCGGGGCACCCGGGTGGTGGTGGAGAAACCGTTCGGCCGGGACCTGGCCTCAGCCCGCGAGCTGAACCGGGTGCTGCATGAGGTGTTCCCGGAGCGGTCCATCTTCCGCATCGACCACTACCTGGGCAAGGAGCCGGTAGAGAACCTGCTGGTGTTCCGCTTCGCGAACGCCTTCCTGGAACCGATCTGGAACCGCCGCTACGTCGCCAGCGTGCAAATCACCATGGCCGAGGACTTCGGGGTCGAGGGCCGCGGCGGCTTCTACGACTCGGTGGGCGCGATCCGCGACGTGATCCAGAACCACCTGCTGCAAGTGGTCGCGCTGCTGGCGATGGAGCCCCCGGTGGACGCCGAGCCGGACTCGCTGCGCGATGAGAAGGTGAAGGTCCTCAAGGCGATGCGCCCGGCCGACCCCGCCCGCCTGGTCCGCGGCCAGTACGACGGCTACCACGGCGAGCCGGGGGTGGCGCCGGGCTCAGCGACAGAGACCTTCGCCGCCCTGCGGCTGGAGATCGGCTCCTGGCGACGGGCCGGGGTGCCGTTCTTCGTCCGGGCGGGCAAGGGCCCTGACGGCCACCGCGTTCGAGGCCGTCGTCCCGCTGCACGCCCCGCCGCGCCTGCTGTTCTCCCCGGACGGCTGCCAGCCCCGCCCCAACGTCCTGCGCTTCCGCCTCGGCGCAGACGACGGGGTCACGGTGTGCGTGCAGGCCAAGGAGCCCGGGCAGCGGCTGGTCAGCCACCCGGTCGACCTGGACGTGGACTTCGAGCGGGTCTTCGGCGCCCGCCAGCGGGCCTACCAGCGGCTGCTGGGCGACGCCCTGGAGGGCAACCCGGCCCGGTTCGCCCGCCAGGACGGCGTCGAGCACGCCTGGCGGGTCATCCAGCCCCTCCTCGACCGGCCCGGCCCGGTCCACGGCTACCCGCGCGGGTCGTGGGGGCCGGCCGAGGCGGACGCGGTGACGGCCGGCCATGGCGGGTGGCACGACCCGCGGCGGGCCGGGCATGACACCTGTGGAAGGTGATGACGTTGGAGTCGGCAGACGCGGGCTCGCCCGCTCCGGTTCGGCCGGCGGGTGCGTTGCCGGTCGAGGACTACGCGGTGATCGGCGACGGGCATACGGCGGCGCTGGTGGGCCGGAACGGGTCGATCGACTGGCTGTGCCTGCCGCGGTTCGACTCCGGCGCCTGCTTCGCCGCGCTGCTCGGCCTGGAGGAGCTGCCGGCGGAGGGCCGCGAGCAGCTCCTCCATCCCTANNGCTGGTGGACTGCATGCCGCGGCGCTCCGATCATGCCAGCGTGGCGCGCGTGGTCGAGGGGGTGTCTGGCCGGGTGGCGATGCGGATGGACCTGGTGCTCCGCTTCGACTACGGCTGGGTGGTGCCGTGGATGCAACGGGCC
>DPMS01000455.1 GCA_003541285.1 Actinomycetota bacterium | reverse complement strand
ATGGTGTGACCTCCTGCTTAGGGGGCACTTCCAGGAGGTCGCCGGGCGCTGCTGGGTGTAGCCTGATGTGCCGTTTAGCTGCATCGATGATGGCTGATCGTGGCCTGGCGTTGCCCGATACCTGCCGCCGTTGGCTCCCGCTTGGCTCCCCGGATCTGGGCGGGAGGAGCGCGCCATACCCTTCGTTAGGCGCGGACTTCGGCTCAGCGCCGATCACGATGTTCAGCATCCAGAACTGGACATCGTGCGCGGTTCTTCCAGCGGGGCCGGCGACCGTTGACGCGGCGCGGCGTCCCGGGCTTACGGCGCGAGCCGGATCCTGGCCGCACGCAAGTGGTGCTGCGGGCCGCGGAAGCAGGCAGGCCACCGCTGCGGCATTCGCCGTCGCCGCGTCGGCGGGTCAGCACGTCAGGTGCAAGATGGCGTTGGTGTCCTTCGTGGCCTTGGCCAGTACGCTGATCGCCTGTGCCGTGGGCAGGATGACCAGGTCGACCTCGCGGCGGCGGGCCTGTTCGTGGACTTGCTTCATCACCGGCAGCGCGCCATCGGCGCCAGTGCCGATCACTAGCCGGCGACACCGCCAGGGGATATCCTCGGCGGCCGACAGCGGGGTGTGGCCGTAGGCACCGCGGAACCTGCGCGAAGCGCCCTTGTTGCGCTTGCGGATCTTCCCGCGGTCGATGATGAGGTCGTGGTCATAGGTCACGCCGTCGACTCGCACCGAACCGAATGAGTAGCCAGAGAACCGCACGCTGAGACTCTTACCCATCCTGCGGCCAGATGAGCCAGGGCCTGGCCCGGGCGCGCACAGCCGCCGACCGGCGCCAGTTCTGGCCGGCTGGCTGTCGGAGGCGCACCCCGGACGGCGAGCATGTCACGCACGTGATCAGGCTTTCACGCGCGCCTGGCAGCGGGGGGCTGCACCGCGTCTTGACTGCCGCTAGCTATGGCATGGGCTGTGTGCCCGGGCGGGGACAGCCGGTTTGGGATCTTGCAGGTATTCGCTGCGTTGATGTCACTTTCCCCATCCGCGTCGGGTGTCTGCATGGCCTTCGTACTCGATCCGGAACACGGGATAGTGCCCGGCGACACCCCGGATTTCCTCCAGTGAGGCGTCCGCGCTGACGCCGAAGTAACTGCGGGCCTCGCTGGCCATCGCCCTGGAGCCGGGGCGCCTGCCCCACCGCCACAGGTATGCGCGGATGATGGGGGCCCGCTGTTGTGGCGGTAGCTCGACCAGCCTGGCGGCATGCCGCTCCCGGCGGCCGATTACGACCCGCCCGCCCGCGGCGCGCACGTTGCGGACCCACTGCGACTCACCGGCGAGGGCCACCAGGTAATGGCCGCCGCCGAAGGCGGTCCGGAGCATGATGGTGCGGCGGATCACACCAGAGCGGCGGCCCGGGACCTCCAGCGTGATCACATCTCTTGGGCTCAGGCCCAAGGTGGTAACTACTGGCCCGATCCGGCCCAGCCGGCGATACCAATCCGGTGGCGGCCGGTACTTGTCGCGGCTGCGGGCGTAATCGACTGGCCTGAGAAACCCGCCCAGCCAGCCATGATGTGCGCCTGTGAGCTCGGGCTGCGCCGGTCCTTTGCCCGGCACGGGCGAAACATCGCCCGTGGCCTCTGTAGCGGATTCGTCTGATCGGTCAGGCATGTCAGCCTCCACAGCTCCGCCCCTACCGTTCTGTGCGAGCACACGGATCACCAGAGGCGAACGGCCCAGGCAGCCGCCGTCCGAGATTCGCGGTGCCGCTGGCGGCTTCAGGCTGCGCACAGCGCCACTCCGGCGGACCGGTTTGCTCTGGCGCGCGATCTGTACTCCGCGCGCCCGCCCAGCTCCCGCACCATCTGGATCTGCCGCCGACGGCGTGTTCCACAGCGGGATCTGGGGCAGCAGAGTTTTGTCTTTAGACGTGATCCTGGTGGTTAATTCTTGGTCATGCGGCGAGGCTGAGTTCCAGGCGTGCCAGGTGGCTGGTTCGCTGCCGGTCTAGCGGGGTGCCGGTCCAGTAGGCCTCCAGCCGCAGGAGGTTGAGCGCGCAAGCCATGTAGATGTGGTCAAGGCGGGTTTTCGGCAGGCCGCGGTAGCGGGCGCGCCGTGCTCCGTGGCTGGCGGCCTGGTGCATGGTGCCTTCGACGCCGGCGCGGCGGGCATAGTCGGCCTGGAACGGGATGGTGGTTTCCGCGGTGCGTGCGGCGGCCTGGGCTTCGGCCAGGCCGCGGGGCAGCAGTGACAACTGCCGCCGTTTCCCGCTGGTGCACTGGCTGCGGGCCGGGCAGGGACCGCAGTCGCTGATGGAGAAGGTGGCCACGATCGTGTCCTTGCCGTGCTGGGTGCACGGCGTCCAGTTCGCTGCGGTCTTGCCCTGCGGGCAGATGACGGCCTGGGTGCCGTAGCCGGCGGTGAAGTCGGCGCGGGCATATCCGGCCCCGGCGCGGGCCTGCGCGGAGGTACCGGCCAGCAGCGGCCCGATCAGCGCGATGCCGTGCCTGGCGCGCCTGGAGACCACCAGGGCGGCGCTGAGGTACCCGGAATCAAGGTAATGCCGTCCCGGGAGCAGGTCCTTTTCCGCCAGGCCGTCATCGATGGCGCCGGTCATCTGGTTATCGGTCACCGTGGCGCCGGTAGTGGCCACGTGCGTGATCAGGTTCGGGAATACCAGCTGCGCGCAGCCCTGGTCATGGTCCTGGCCGCCGGCGGCCGTGCACAGCTGCTGCGCCGCGGGGTCCGGGCGGCAGGTGCAGGCCGGGGCGTCGTCGCAGGTCCCGGTGACGTGCAGCTTGCAGCCCAGCCAGAACTCCTCCCGCTTGGCGCCCCACCGGGCATCGATGTCATAGGGGGAGGCGATCCGCGCATGGCCGGGCGGGAGACCGTCGCCCTCAGGCTCCTTCTCCCGCCGCTTGATCACCTCCCGCCCGTCTGCGGTGATGGTGCGGGTGTAGTTCTGCACCAGCACCCGGCGCAGCACGCCGATCGCGGGGATCTCGCGTAGCCAGGCCGGGGAGGAGCTGTCATAGACCGCTTCCAGCAGCGCGTACCCGTCGCGGGCGCAGGCGATGGCCAGTTCGTCCTGCCTCGCCTTGGAAGCCGGGGGCCGCCAGGAGGTCATCGGGGTGCCGTAGCGGCGGGCGAAGTCAGGCACGCAGATCCGCTGCGCCACCCAGTCCGGGTGCGCGGCCGTCAGCGCCTCCAGCGCCGCGCGCACGCTTTCGCCGGCCAGCTCCAGCCGGTTCAGCGCCGCCACCGCCGCGACCACGTGCGTGGAGTCGGTGCGCTGCTTGCCGCCGGCCTTGATCAGGCCCCCGGCCGCCAGCCGCGCCAGCAGCGCGTCCAGTGCCACCTGCTCCAGCCCGCCCTCGGCGACCCGGGCCCGGAACTCCGGCAGCACCGTGTGGCCGAACCCCGGATCGTCAAGGCCCAGCCCCAGCAGATACTGCCAGTCGATCCGGGTCCGCACCGCCTCGGCCGCCGGCCGGCCGGTCAGGTTCTCCGCCCGCTGCAGCACCGTCACCAGCGCCAGCCGCGACGGGGACCAGCCAGGACGGCCCCGGGTGCCGAACGCGGCCGCGAACTGCGCATCGCCCATCCACTCGCCCAGCCGGTCGCGGATCTGCACCGCCAGCGGCCGCGGCCGCTTACCCGTGTACTTCGCCGCGATCGCGGCCGTGATCAGCGGATCCGGCTCTGGCCAGGAGACAGGCTGCACGCACACGACATACCCGATTCTGCGGCCGGGGCGAGGGGAAGAAACGGCCGCAGGCCCAGATCATGGCCCGCCAGACGGCCGCACACGAGAACATCAGCCGACGTGTCGCGAATAAACCACCAGGATCAGGCGTGGCCGGCACGTCTGGGTACCTAGCCCATCACCTGCCAGTTCACCGGGTCGCAGCGGGAGACCCCCCGACGTCTGAGGCGCGACGGGCACACTGCGCCGGCGTGGTCTATGTCGCGGGCGTGGCCGTCGTCCCCGGTGAACACCCGCCGGATAAATCGGGCGGCGGTGGGTAGCTGGTGGCCGTGGCTAGAGCGAGAACTGTAGCCGGGTATGCCATCCCCGGCATCGTCGTGTTCTTCTTCTGGGTGGTCGTCGCAATCCTGGCCATCATCTTGCTGGCGTTCATCGTGCACTGGGCAGGCGGCGGAGTACTCAACCTCAGGCTCGGGCACTTCGTCCTGAACGTCGGCTTCACCTGATCGGGCCCGGCCGCCGCCGCCCATCACGCTGGTGACGGGCGGCCTCCTCCGCCCAGGAGTGGGCCGCACCGTACTCTCTTGCGGCTGACAAGGGTCTGCCGATGACGGCCGCTTGTGTCCTGCCGCTGTGCTGCCGTCTGGGTTGTGGCGGTACGGAAGAAGCGCTCGATCTCGATGCCTCCCGATCTTGACGCTGAGATCGCGCGGGCTGCTGTGCAGGCGGGGGTGAGCTACAGCGCGTGGCTGGCGGAGACGGCACGCAGGGAATTCACGGTCCGGGCGGGGCTGGCTGGTGTCAGCGGGTTCGGGCAAGAGCATGGGGGGTTCACCGCTGGCGAACTTGCTGAGGCGGAGGAGTGGGTGGCTGCGACGGTGGCGCGGGCCCGGCGGAGTGGGGCAGGCAAGCTCCGGAGCGCGTGATGGGCGTCACGTATGACACGGGTGCGCTGATTGCGGCCGGCCGGGGGGAGCGCCGCATGTGGGCCCGGCATCGCTCGCTGCTGGCACGGCGGGAAGTTCCCACTGTGCCCGCGCCGGTGGTGGCGCGGTCCTGGCGTGGCGGGGGCCAGGCCCAGCTGGCCCGGCTGCTGGCCGGATGTGACGTCGAGGCGCTCGATGATGGCCAGGCCCGCGCGGTGGGCTCGCTCGCCGCCCGCGCCGCGGCCAGCGACATCGTGGACGTGTGCATAGCTGGAGGGGCCATCCGCCGCCACGACCTGGTCGTGAGTTCCGGCGCAGACGGCATCCAGGCGATCGCCGCTGCCGCAGGCCGCCACCTGGAGATCGGCCACCCTGACCTGGCCACGCCCACTCTGCGGTCTGCACCGCATACAGCGCGCCATCTCAGCAGGAAGCAGCGCCTGGCTGCCGGGGTCCGGGGTGGGCGTGCGCCCCGGCCAGCCACCGACGCTGATCGCCCGCTGGCTGCTCACACTGGGCCGGTCCCAAGGCCGGCTCCGGGCTACTTCGATCACCGGCATCGCCCTGAGTGACGGGGACGGACCGTGAGAACGCACCCCGACCCGCCGTTCTGGCGTCGGATACGGTCCGGGTTCGGCTGGGTCCGCTTGATGCCGATCTGGGTGATCTGGGCGGCGTGGTGCGGGCCGCGCGGGGTCGTTACCGTGCGGTCATGGTCTGGACGGTCTCCGAGCTCCGGCAGCACCTCGACGCAAGCGGAGTGGCAGTCCCGCTGCTGCAGGAAGCCGGCGCGACGTTCGCCGGGGTGCCGGTGTACGCATGCGAGGTTGGCGGCACTGACGGTTTCCGGATCTGGTACGGCCTGCGTGAACTGCATGCGCAAAGCGGCTGGTGGCCGGTTCTGACGGGCGCCGGGGCACGGCTGGCCGCGTCCGGCGGTGCCGGGCCGCGGCTCATCGGCGGGCCGCTGGAGCGTGGCCGGCGGCTCGACGCCGAGGGTCTTCTCGCCGCTCGCCTCGCCCCGCAGCGCCACGAGGAAGGAACGCCAGAGGCGCGGGACCACTTCAGCCGCCTTAGCCTCCGCCATTCAGCGGG
>DPMS01000863.1 GCA_003541285.1 Actinomycetota bacterium | reverse complement strand
CCACCAGCCGGTCGAGCACCTGTGGGCGCTGCGCGCCATCCCCGGCCTTGACATCGTGCGCCCGGCCGACGCGAACGAGACCGCGGTCGCCTGGCGGACCATCCTCAGCCAGTCCGGCCGGCCCGCTGGCCTGTGCCTGAGCAGGCAGAACCTGCCGGTCCTGGACAGAGGCGCGGATCCGGGGATGGTCCGCGCCGGGAACGGCCTGGCCAGTGCGGAAGGCACCGCCAGGGGCGGGGACAGCCTCGCCGAGGCCGCCGGTGGCGAACCGGCGGTGATCCTCATCGCCACCGGCAGCGAGGTCCAGATCGCACTGGCCGCACGGGAACTGCTCGCCCGCGACGCGATACCCGCCCGGGTGGTCTCGATGCCATGTGTGGAATGGTTTACCGCGCAGGAAGCTTCCTACCAGGAGGAGGTACTGCCGTCGCGGCTCCGGGCACGGGTCTGCGTCGAAGCGGGGGTGGCACTGGGCTGGCGGGCCTTTGCCGGGGACGCCGGTGAGTGCGTCAGCCTGGAGCATTTCGGTGCCTCCGCCGACTACCGGCTGCTGTTCGAGAAGTTCGGGATCACGGCGGAGCGGGTCGTGGCGGCCGCCCGGGTGAGCCTGGACAAGGCCAGCGCCGCCGGCTGAAAGGCAAGGAGCGGCGCGCGCGAGGCGAACGCAAGGAGCGAGGAGTCATGACCGGCCAGCCAGACCAGAACCTGTCCCAGTCCTACAGCAACGAGCAGCCAGCGGGCACCCTTGCCGAGCTGACGGCGGCCGGTGTGTCGATCTGGCTGGATGACATCAGCCGCGACCGGCTGGTCACGGGTAACCTCGCCGCCCTGGTTCGTGACCGCGGCGTGTCCGGGGTGACCTCGAATCCCACGATCTTCGCCCATGCGCTGAGCAACGGCACCGCCTATGACGCCCAGGTGAGTGACCTGGCGCTGCGTGGCGTCAGCACCGACGAGGCGATGCGGGCGATCACCACCTACGACATCCGCTGGGCCTGCGATGTGCTGCGGGAGGTCTACGAATCGACCGGGCGCGTGGACGGGCGGGTGTCGATCGAGGTGGATCCGCGCCTGGCCGGGGACACCGCCAAGAGCATTGCCGAGGCCAGGGCGCTGTGGTGGCTGGTGGACCGGCCGAATGCCTACGTCAAGATCCCGGCCACGCTGGCCGGCCTGCCCGCGATCACGCAGTGCCTGTCCGAGGGAATCAGCATCAACGTCACCCTGATCTTCTCGCTGGAACGGTACCGTCAGGTCATCGACGCGTTCATGGCCGGGCTGGAGCAGGCGGCGGCAGCCGGGCGGGATCTGGTCGGCATCACGTCGGTGGCCTCGTTCTTCGTCAGCCGGGTCGATACCGAGGTGGACCGCAGGCTCGACAAGCTCGGCACCCCGGCGGCCGCGGAACTGCGGGGCAAGGCCGCGATCGCCAATGCCCGCCTCGCCTACGAGATATACGAGGAGATGTTCGCTACCAGCCGCTGGGCGGCGCTGCGGAGCGCGGGAGCGCACCCGCAACGGCCCCTGTGGGCCTCGACCAGCACCAAGGACCCGGCCTACCGCGACACCATGTACGTCGTGGACCTGGTTGCCCCGGAGACGGTGAACACGATGCCCGAAGCCACCCTGCTGGCGACGGCTGACCACGCCAGGCTGCGCGGCGACACGGTACGGGGCACCTACGAAGCGTCCCGGAAGGTGTTCGCGGACCTGGGCAGCCTGGGCATCAGCTACGGCGATGTCGTCAAGGTGCTGGAGCAGGAGGGCGTGCAGAAGTTCGGCGCCTCCTGGCAGCAGATGCGGGACTCGCTGGCCCAGCAGCTGGCGGCGGCCGGGCAATGAGCACCGGGACGAGCGCTCCGGGGGGCCGGGAGACCGCGGGCATGGCCGTTGCCACCCACGGCGCGGCCGTCGCCCGGGCACAGCAGCAGGTCCTCGATGAACTGGCCGCCGAGGGTGTGCCGGCTGCCCTGGCGGCCGGCGATCCGCGGCTGTGGGGCCCGGACGCCGAGCCCGAGGCGGCGATCCGGCTCGGCTGGCTGCGCGCACCGCAAGTGTCCCGGCCGCTGATCGCTGAGATCGCCGAACTGGCGCAGCGGGCGCGGGCGGCCGGCCTTGACCACGTGGTGCTGGCCGGCATGGGCGGATCCTCACTTGCCCCGGAGGTCATCACCAGAACCGCCGGGCGGCCGCTGACCGTGCTGGACACCACCGACCCGCACCAGGTGGGCCGGGTGCTCGGTGACCGGCTGGGCAAGACCCTGCTCGTGGTGTCCAGCAAGAGCGGCTCCACCATCGAGACCGACAGCCACCGGCGCGTCTACGAAGCTGCGTTCGCGGGCCTGGGCTTGGATGCTGCCGAAATATCCCGGCGGATCGTCGTGGTCACCGACCCCGGATCACCGCTGGCCGGCTCGGCCCAGGCGGCCGGCTACCACGTGGTGCTCGCCGACCCCGACGTAGGTGGGCGCTACAGTGCGCTGACCGCGTTCGGGCTGGTCCCCAGTGGCCTGGCCGGCGTGGACGTGCCGCGGTTGCTCGACGAAGCGGATCAGGTGAGCCCGGATCTGGCCAGCCAGGAGCGTAATCCGGGTCTTGCCCTCGGCGCGGTGCTCGGCGGTTTCGCGCGGGACGGGCACGACAAGGCGGTGCTCGCCGACTGCGGGTCCGGTATCAGCGGCTTCGGTGACTGGGCGGAGCAGCTCATCGCGGAATCCACCGGCAAGCAGGGACGCGGCATCCTGCCGGTGGTCCTGGCCGGTGAGGATGCGCCCGGCTTCTCACCCGGGCCCGATGTTCACCTGATCGGCCTCGGCGATCCCAAGGGGCCGGCTGACACCAGCGTGGCCGGGCCGCTCGGGGCGCAGTTCCTGGTCTGGGAGTACGCCGTCGCGATCGCCGGCCGGGTGTGCGGCATCAACCCCTTTGACCAGCCCAACGTCGCTGAATCCAAGGTAAACACGACCCGCCTGCTGGAAGAGGCCGGCCAGGGCCCGCTGCCAGCCGGGGAACCGGCTTTCACCGACGGCGCGGTCGAGGTGCACGCTGAGCCGGGTGTGCTGCCCAGCGCCACCGACCTGGCCGGTGTGCTCGGCGCCGTGCTGTGGTCGCTGCCCGCGGACGGATATCTGGCGATCATGGCCTATCTCGATCGCACCGGAGATCACGTGGCGGACCGGCTCCGGGACGCACTGGCCACCAGGACCACCCGCCCGGTGACCTTCGGCTGGGGCCCCCGTTTTCTGCACTCCACCGGCCAGTATCACAAGGGCGGCCCGCCCACTGGTGTCTACCTGCAGATCACCGGGGCGGTGCAGCGGGACCTGCCGGTTCCTGGGCAGCCGTTCACGCTGGGCCGGCTTCAGCTCGCCCAGGCCCTCGGTGACCTGCGGGCATTGCGGCAGCGTGGCCGTCCGGCGGTGCGGCTTCATCTGCGTGACCGGGCGGCCGGGCTGCGCCAGCTGCTGGCGGCCGCGGGTGCGGGCGGAGCCGGGCGGTGAGCGAGACGATGGGGCCGAACCCGCTGCGCGATCCGCGTGACCGGCGCCTGCCCCGGGTCGCTGGCCCCTGCGTGCTGGTCATGTTCGGCGTCACCGGTGACCTTGCCCGCAAGAAGCTGATGCCCGCCGTCTACGACCTGGCCAACCGGGGCCTGCTGCCGCCGGGGTTCTCCCTGGTCGGCTTCGCCCGCCGGGACTGGGAACACGAGGACTTCGCGCAGGTCACCTACGACGCGGTGAAAGAGCACGCCCGGACCCCGTTCAACGACACCGTCTGGCAGCAGCTGTCTGAGGGGGTCAGGTTCGTGCCCGGCGAGTTCGCTGACGACGCTGCGTTCGACCGCCTCGCCGCCACGACGGCCGAACTCGACGCCGCCCGCGGTACCGGTGGCAATTACGCCTTCTACCTGTCGGTGCCGCCCAGGTTCTTCCCCGATGTGGTCAACCAGCTCAAGCGCTCGGGCC
>DPMS01000527.1 GCA_003541285.1 Actinomycetota bacterium | reverse complement strand
CCGGCCGGGTGCCAGTGCAGGTCCTCGGTGCTGACGGTCAGTTCCGGGATGGTGGTGTCGGCGCCGATGTCCAGCCCCGTGGGGGACAGGCCGCGGCGCAGCCCGCACCTGATTGGCGTCCCGCGAGTGATAGCACGGGGTGCAGGCCAGGTTGCACCGCGGGAACACGCCGTGAGTGCCCTCACAGCCCACCCCATGCCGCCCCAGCACCTGTCCCGGCGTCCTGGCACTCTCTGGCAGCTCCGCCCAGCGGCGCGCCAGCGCCGCCGCGAACTCCGGGTCCACCGGCCGCACTGCGCGCAACACCGCCCCGAGCCTGGCCGCTACCCTCACTGGCCGCTCCCTCCTCGACTCCGGCGATGGCATTGCAGCACGTAGCAGGCCGCCGGCCGATCGCGCGTGTCAGCGAGATGACACTCTTGACCCACCCCGGTTCGTACTGGCGGGGATGGTGGCCCGTCCCTGCGCCGCAGATCCCAACCGCGGCCATCGCTGTCCTGAGCTGGCACTTCAGCGGCAGCCAGCTGTCAGCTCCGGCCCAGTTCCGCGAGGGCGGCTTCGATGGCGCGGTGGAACGTCGGGTAGGCGTAAATCATGGCGCGCAGTTCCTCGATGGGGACCTGCGCGTGCACGGCGACGGCGAGCGCGCCGAGCACCTCGCCGCCGGCCGGGCCGGCTGAGGTCGCGCCCACCAGGACGCCGCGGCCGGAGTCTTCGATGAGCTTGATGAACCCGTCGTTGCCGGCCTTGTGGATCCAGCCCCGCGCCGAGGAAGGCAGTTGCGTGGTGCCGGTGCGCACTGCCAGCCCACGTTCCCGGGCCTGGGCCTCGGTGAGCCCGACGGAGCCGATCTCGGGGTCGGTAAAGGTGACCCGCGGCACAGCCCGGTAGCTGGCGGGTGGGCCGCTCTCTCCGAGGATGTCGCGGGCGGCGATGGCGGCCTGGTACATGGACACGTGGGTGAACGCGCCCTTGCCGGTGATGTCGCCGATTGCCCACAGCCCGTCCGCGGCGTGCATCCGCTCATCGGTGGCGATGGCCGGGGCCGTTTCATCAAGGCCGTAGGCGGCGACGCCGAGCGCCGCCAGGCGGGCGCGCCGGCCGGTGGCGACCAGCAGCCGCTGGCCGGTGAGCACCTCGCCGCTGGCCAAGGTGAGGCTGAACTGCTGGCCGTCGCGATGTACCCGCTCGGCCCGGGTGCCGGCGCGCACCGTGATCCCCTCGCGGGTGAACACCTTCCCGAGCAGATCCCCCGCTTCGGGTTCTTCAGCTGGCAGCAGCCGGGGCAGCGCCTCCACCACGGCCACCCGGGCGCCGAACCGGGCGAACACCTGCGCCAGTTCCGAGCCGATCGCCCCGCCGCCCAAGACGATCAGCGATTCGGGCACCTGCTCGGTCTCGATCGCCTCCCGGTTGGTCCAGAACGGGGTCCCGGCCAGGCCCGGGACCGGCGGGATGGCGGGCTCGGTCCCGGTGCCGACCAGGATTCCGCGGCGGGCCCGCAGTACCCGCGGGCCATCGGCAGCCTCCACGGTGACCTCGCCGCGGCCGGTGATCCGGCCCCGCCCGCGGATGAAGTGTCCGCCTTTGCCGGTGAACCGGTCCACGGCCACCTTGTCGTCCCAGGAATCGGTGGCCTCCTCGCGGATCCTGCGGGCCACCGGCTCCCAGTCCGGGTTCACCGTGGACGCTCCGGCCAGGCCGGGGACGCGGCGGGCCTCGGCCAGCAGGCTGGCGGCGCGGACCATCATCTTCGATGGCACGCAGCCCCAGTACGGGCACTCACCGCCCACCAGCTTGGCTTCCACCCCGGTCACGTGCAGGCCCGCCTGCGCGAGCCGCCCGGCAGCGTCCTCACCGCCCGGCCCCATCCCGATCACCACGACGTCGGTCTCTTCGATGCTCATGTGCACTCCTCGCTGGGCCGCTGGTCCTTGCTGGCTTATCTCCGCTTTCTCGCCGTAACGTGCGGGCCGCCGGGCTCCCCGGGTGAAGTGTCAGCCAGGTGACAGGACCCGCCGTTGCGAGCGGACACTGTCAGAGGGATGACTCAGTTCGCTCAGCGCCGCGGCGCTGGTGCTTGGGTGCTTAGCGGCAGCGGCTTCCGGCCGGTACGTTCAGCCAGCGTTTGCACACGTTTGCGCGGAGGGTGCAGATCACGGACGGTGGTGCGGGCACGCCCTGCGGTTTCGTGCGCCGGCGGGCGCTGTCTGCGCACAACGGCGCCACCATGCGGACCGTCGTCGATTGCGGTGATGCAGGCCGGGTTGTCCTGGATGAGCCCACGCAGCACGGCGGCACCGGGGAAGGGCCGACGCCGCTGCAGGCCGTGCTGGGGGCACTGTGCGGGTGCGTGCTGTCGTGACCACCAGCGAGCCCATCGGCAAACTGGCCGCTGTGATAGAGGAGACTGAGGCCCGGTGCCCGGTGATGAACCTGCTCCTCGACGCCAAAGTCGACCTGAGGATGGAGTGGCTGCGCGACAGCGGCGGCGCCCAGGAGAGCATCCCCCGGCCTGGAGCAGCCAGGGCCTGAGCGCGGGATGGGTCTGGCGGAGGCTCCCGCCAGGTTACCCGCGGGCGATGCGGAAGCCCAGGTAGATCGCAAGGCGACGCCGTCCAGAACCCAGCTGACCGCAGCGTGCCTCATGACATCCCCGACGAGGCAGCCCGGACTCCAGTAGACGGTGACGGGGCTGACCGGCTGTCGTGCTGCCCCGTGCCTGGTTGCTGACATCGGCGTTAACCCTGCCTCTGGCGCAGCCGCGCAACGACCCGCCCGGCCAGGCCGCGCCTGGCCCCATTGCCGGGGGCAGTGCCCTCGCCGGGTCCGGGGACGCGCTGGACGCTGACGCCGTGCCAGAACGCGACGCGGCCGGCGATCATGCTGGCGGCGGGGCTGGGCTGCGGGTAGTACCAGGCCGCGTCACGGTTGGTCTTGCCGTCCACGCGGATCTGGTAGTAGCGGGCTTCCATACGGCCCTGAACATGATCCCCTCCCATCGGGCGGTACCTGATGGATTCCAGCGCCACGAGCGGCTCCGCGAGTGGCGGACTGTCAGCCTGGTGACAGGATGGGTGGCATGAGCTTCCGCCGGCTGCCCGCCGCCGCGGCGCAGCGGGCTACCCGGCTGCTGCCTGAGGGCATCACGGATGCGCAGGTCCGCCAGGCCGCGTGGGTGGCCCGGTGCGTGGGCCGTGGCCAGGCCGCGCCCCTGCGGCCTGACGACCTGACCGCGCTGGCCTCGGCGCTGGAAGTCCGCAGCTTCGCACCCGGTGCGGTCGTGTTCGGCGGTGGGCAGGCTCCGGGGGTATGGATCGCCCGCGACGGGCGGATCGAGCTGTCCGTCGGGTCAGGGCGCCGCCGGGCCGTGGTGCAGTTGCTGCGTCCCGGTGATGTGGATGGTGATATCCAGCTGCTGCTGGATATGCCGCTGCCCTACACCGGCCGGGCGGTGTCCGGGGTGACCTGCCTGTTCCTGGCCCGTGAGGGCTTCGAGGAGCTGCTGGCCACCCGCCCGGCGATCGCCCGGCGCTGGCTGTCGAGCGTGGCCCAGCGGCTGGCGGCCAGCCAGGCCCGGATCCTGGGCCTGCTGGGTGGCTCGCTGACCGCCCAGGCCGCCCGCCTACTGGCCGAGGAGGCGGTGGAGGGGCGGGTGGAACTGCCCCAGCGGACCCTGGCCGCCATGCTCGGGGTGGCCCGGCCCTCACTGAACAAGGTCCTCAAGGACCTCGAGCGCGACGGTGTGATCAAGATCAGCTACAGCACCATCGAAGTCCTCGATCACGCCAGGCTCACCACCCGCGCGTGACCGCTTCCCGGCTGGGCACGCTTCCCAGCTGGTGGCGGGAGCCGGCCCGGGCTGGGCCTCCCGCCGCCACCGCACCGCCCTTACCGGCTGGCGGGGAGCGCCCCGGCCACGGTGGGCCGCCGGAACGTGATCGCGGGCACGATCCCTGCCACCAGACCGAACAGCAGGTGTGCGAGGAAGAACGCGCCCTGCGGGACGAAGGCCATCAGCGGGTTGACCGGTCTCCAGTTTCATCTGCTGTTGTTTGTCGCTGGCTGACTGCGGGCGCCCACCGCACAGGCCCCCGGGGCATGGGCACCACAGCCGGTTCGGCCGGCTTGCATCGCCACCCGATGCGAGTCCCGCCGCGGCCATCGGAACCCGCAGCGTCTGCGGGTACTCCGGCACTGTGTCAGGCTGATGACACTCTTCGCGGCCAGCCTCGCCCCTGGCACGGTCCCGCTGCCACGCCGACGTCCACCGGGCCTGACCGCCGCGCTGCCGCCCTGGCAGGCCCCCAGAACGGCCGTGGCAACGCGCGGGCGGCTGAGAGGAACTGTCAGCCAGGTGACAACATCCGCTCCCCGGCGCGCGGGCCGGGACATGATGAGGCATGACACGGTCGCTGTGTGCGGGCTGTTCAACCTCATGAACCGTCTCGTGGAAGGGCTGGGTATCATCGCCGGGGAGCACTACTTTCAGACTTCGGCCCGCCGGCTCGCCGAGATCGGGTACGAGGGACTGCCCAACCTGCTCTGAACAGGTGCGTGGCCCGGTTGCTTCACCGAGTGTTCTAGGCCCTGCCCGCAGCGAGCCGGACCCGCAGCGCCCGTTCACTACCCCGGCCGCAAGGAGCCGCCGTGCACCCTCGCCCGAGCGTCATTGTCTTCGATGTCAACGAAACGCTGTCCGACATGGCTCCGCTGGCGAGTCGTTTCGCCGATATCGGGGTCCCGGAACTGCTCGCCAAGGTGTGGTTCGCCTCACTCTTGCGGGACGGGTTCGCACTGGCGGCCGCCGGCAGCCAGGAGACATTCGCTCGCCTGGCCGGCGGCGCGCTGCGGACCATGCTGGCGGGAGCACGCCTCAGCCGACCGGCGGATGAGGCGGTTGATCATGTCTTGTCGGGCTTCGCGGAGCTGAACGTGCACCCCGACGTGCCGGATGGGGTGCGCCTCCTGCGCCGGCACGGCCTGCGGCTGGTAACTCTCAGTAACGGGTCCGCGGAGGTGGCCGCCAGGCTGTTCACCAGGGCTGGCATTCGCGAGCATTTCGAGCACCTGCTATCGGTCGAGGATGCGGGCGCCTGGAAACCCGTTCCTGCCGCCTATACCCATGCGGCCCGCGCGTGCTCGGTCGATATCGGCCAGATGCTGCTGGTAGCGACGCATCCCTGGGACATTCATGGCGCACACCAGGCGGGTATGCGCACGGGGTGGATCGCCAGGCAGCAGGAGCCCTACCCCGGCTACTTCGCCGCCCCTGATCTGCGAGCCTCCGACCTGGTCAGCCTGGCCGGGCAAATCGCCGCCTGACTCACGTGCGCACGGCGGCCGGCCACAACGCAAGGGCCGCCAAACTGAGCCGCACCGCAGCCACGCCGATCGCCCCGCCTCGTGCCCGAACGTGTCAGCCAGTGGACAATATTGTTCCCTCTGCTGCCCCTTGCGAGACGTTCCATAGGTCATGGTCACCGAGCCTTACCGGAGGGGCAGCTATGAGATCCAGCGCCATGCGCGCAGTCGCCGGGAGGCGGTGCCCGCCCTGGTCCAGGCCGGGCGAGGCGATCCGGCTGTTCGCCCGGGGGACCACAGTGCACCCATGTTTTCCGGTGGCCGGGGTGGTCGGCTGCGTGCTGTTGGCGATCAACGAGGGCACACAGCTCGCATCCGGCCAGGCGGGGTGGCTGACCTGGGTGCAGGTCGGGCTCAACTTCGTGGTCCCGTTCCTGGTCGCCAGCTACGGTTACCTCACTGCGGCCCGGGTGCCGCGCGTGCACGGCAGCGCAGCGGGCGAGCAGGAGAAGGGTGCCCCGCGCACGACTGGGTCAGCCCCACCGCGTCTCGCCCCTGCGGCCGCGGCGCTCCTGGCGTCGTGGACCCCGGCCGCGCTGATCAGGTCGCCCAGTCCTCCGAGCCGT
>DPMS01000923.1 GCA_003541285.1 Actinomycetota bacterium | reverse complement strand
CCCCAAGTGCCGCCGTGGCGTTCGAAATGGGGACGGCGGCCGCCCCGGCCACCCGGCCCCCCGCGAAGCCGCCCGCCGCCTGGCGCCGGGGCTGGGACCGCGGGCCGGCGGCATGACCGCCGTCACCGTGCGCGGAGTGCGGCACCCGGACGAGTGATCCCCTGGTCGCCAGCCCGGCGGCCCGGCGGCAGGCACGCAGGAAGTTCCTTGTGTCGCTCCGGCGCTGGAAACCCAGCAAGTCCGCGCCGAGCAGGCCCTCGACGACCTGCCGGCGCCACGGAAGCTGGGCGAAAATCCCGTAGCCGGGGAACGGGATGTGCGCAAAGTACCCGATGCGCACGTCGCTGCGCTGCTCACGCAGCATCCCCGGAACCAGCTGGAGCTGGTAATCGTGCACCCAGACGGTCGCGCCCACAGCTGCCTGCCCGGCCGCTGCCCGCGCAAAACGCCGGTTGACTTCCACGTAGGCCTGCCACCACGGGCGCCGGAACTGCGGCGGCACGATGACGTCGTGGTAAAGCGGCCACAGCGTGGCGTTGCAAAAGCCCTCGTAGTAGTCCCGGACCTCCGCTGCCGACAGGCCCACACAGACCAGGTGCATGCCGCCGGTATCGAACGGCTCCGGCGGCACTCCGGCAGCACCTTGCCAGCCGATCCATGCCCCGCCGGCCTCACGCATCACCGGCTCGAGGGCAGCGACCAGCCCACCGGGACTGGGCCGCCACTGTGGCCCGCCTTCCCGGCCTTCGACCCGGCCGACCGGCAGCCGGCTGGCAACCACCACAAAGCTGTAACCGCCGGCTGCCTGTCGCGAACTCTCGCTTCCCGCCGCGGCGGCGATCGTCTCACGGCCGGACGCCGGAGCTGCCTCAGCCACGGAATCAGCATCTTCCGCCGTCGGCAGCACCCATCAACCCTAACCGGCGGCTGCTGAGCAGGTTAAGTACCTTCCTCGCAGCGATCTACCAAGACCGGCAAGACCGGCGTCCCATTCTGGCCGCTGCAAACGAGGTCACGTCACGGCATTCGGCCGTGTCCCGGTCCCAGTCCACCGGCACCTGGCAGCCGTCGAGACCGCCGTCCAAGCTGGCACATCGCCCGCCTGCCCGGACCAGTCCGGCTACGGCCAGCCTGGTCCGGGCACACGGTCACTTGTCCTAGTCACTGCGCTGGAACGTCCTGGCTGCGAATCCCCACGTGATGGACGTCAACGAGCACCGGCCTCTTGCACAACCATCAGGCGCGCGGCCCTCGGAACCACCTGATCCAAGTGACTAACGTTAGTCACTTTTCCTCGAACACAGGCACGAAAACTCGTGGAGCTAAGGAGATTCGAACTCCTGACCTCTTGCATGCCATGCCCGGCGATTCCGTCCTGTGCTGTCGCAGGGGATCGGAAGAGCGCACGTCGGAAGGGGCGGACGGTCCGGCTGCGGCCGCCTGTGTCCAAAGCAGTCTGGTCGCGTAGTCACTTGGTTAGTCACTGGCTTCAGGCAGGAGCTTGAACGCTGCACGTGCTCGGGGCATGTGACCCTGAAGTGGCGATGATGCAAGGTGGCGATCGCGTCCGCTCCAAGACGTTCAGCCAAGGCGATCATCGACGCGTCCACAAGGCCCAGCGAGAAGTCGCCGTTGCTCCACCAGTTCAGCCATCCATCCAAGTCGGGAGCGACACCGTGATCACCTGGCCCGCCCAGATCGACCACAGGAATTCGGCTGGGCGCCGTTCTTGTGCTCCAGCAGGTACCCGACCTTCGCCAGCACGGGCACGGGCATCAGCCAGACAGGCATGGCATCTGTCAGCGCTCTACGTTTGGCATCCAGACGGAGCGCAGACGGATGCGATCATCGAAAGTCAACTCACCCAGGTTGAGAAGGCGGTCGATCAACGAGGAGCCACTTACTCGCATCGTCGCGCTCACCATCCCTATTGCCTCAGGATCGTCTGCCGGCAGATCCGTGAGGTTCAGAGCATCCCGAAGAAGCCAGGTCGGCATCAAGAAAGCTGCTGCGAAAGCGTTCGCGCGCTGCTCGATAGCTACTGGGGCCCATGGCCCTGTAGCTACAGCAAGCTCGTCCCCGTACTCTCGGTCCAGAAGCAAGTGACACAGCTCATGAGCAAGCGTAAAACGCTCGACTTCGGAACTCTGGCCCCATCGCGTCCTCCGGTTACAGAAAATGTGTGGACGCTGCGTCGGTCCAAAGACTGATACCGCTCGGAGTTCATCATCTGACAGATCAATACTCGTAAATTGAATGTTCAGCCTTTGCAAGACCGAGTGAATGTCGACCCAACTATCAGCGCTGGCCTCTAGCAGCTCGCAGGCCTGTTCTCCAAGCCAGCTTCCCTGCTCACCAGGCGACATCTGACTTACATCTGCAATATCAAGCCGCAGGCTGAGTCGTGATAGCCAAGGCGTCGCATCAGCGACATAATTGTTTACTATAAGATTCGTCAGCGTGACGACGTCTGATAGTGTTGTTGCTGGACTAATAGCACCATACAGAAGTCGGGCATATGCGCTGCCATCAACGAACAGGGGCGTCGAGCGCCTCTTACCAGTTATCTGTTCACGAATCTTAGGATCTACTGGCTCGAGAACGCTATCCACTTCATGCGCAACCTGCAAGTAGCTCTCAATATTATCTCCAAAACCAGCTAGCCAAGCCATGCGACTGGTTTCACGACCTGGTGAGGTCAGTCCCGATATTTTGGCGTTGAGCTGTTCGATACGCGATGACTCAGGAAGACGTCGGCGAAGTTCCTGGGCGGCACTACTGAGAACCGCGAACAATACATCGACGACCGTAATCGGATCTAGCCGGTATCGCCGATTAGGAGAAAGAAAGACATACTCGTCCGGTATACCCGGAAGAGGCTCTGCCCCAGTCGAGAACTCAAGGAGATCGCGATAACGGCGCAGGTAAAGGTCCGGAAAGAGCCCCCCTTCACGGCTAGACCGCACACAATGCCTTTCCCACCAGGCCGCCCATACATCTAGCCACCCGAACTCATCTACTGCTTTGAGCGAAAGTGGCGGCCTACGCGATATGCTGAGAGATTCTGCAGCGGACAGCCCGACGTTCGAGAGCGGCAAGCGCTCTTCGTGCAGCAGGGCGTCCCAGTTATCGACAAACCACTCGATAAGCGGCAACATGTACCAGTGAGCTGAGTCCAGGACTTCGCCCTGCTCAGTATGCGCGCAAAGGTTCTCGCCTTGTGCCCACACTGAAAATGCGCCCCAGGATTCGCGTTCTTCAGGGGTGGCTCGATCGTCGTCGCCGTGGGGATTCCTCAGGAAAGCAATCCTGAAGGCGAAGACGGTTGGGTCGCCTGCCTGCATCTCCCAGTTACCGAAGGCCATGACACTCACCAGAACTCTCTTACGCTTCGTCTGCGGACGCGGCCGTCCGCCAACCACGCGTTGCGAATCTTCGCTGGGACCTTCCTCCACTCAATCAAGAATCCGTGCCAGCATCCATCAGAGTGCTCATGGCCACAGTATGCGCGATAACCGTCCGTAGCGTAACGCTTGCCTGGGTGGTTGGGGTCCACCTCGCTTGCTGCCAGCAACGCTGGCCCGTCGGCGTCTCGTGGGCACAGCGATCCTCTGGCCCCGCGCTGCCAGGGCTCCTTGTGCTTCGGATTGGGCTCGTACCTCAACTCAGCGTTCCAACCCCTAC
>DPMS01000927.1 GCA_003541285.1 Actinomycetota bacterium | reverse complement strand
GACAAGTACTGCATCGACATCTTGACGCAGATCTCGGCGGTGACCAGTGCGCTGGAGTCGGTGGCTCTGGGGCTGCTGGAGCAGCACCTGAGCCACTGTGTGGCGGAGGCGATCGCCGAGGGCGGAGATACCGCGACCGCGAAGATCCGTGAGGCGTCGGAGGCGGTCGCCCGGCTGGTGCGGTCCTGATGGTGAGAAGACAGCAATCAGGAAGGAGCGTGGCATGGCCACGGCGACGTATGCGGTGACCGGGATGACGTGTGAGCACTGTGTGCGCGCGGTCACCGGAGAACTGACCAGGCTCGCCGGTGTCAGCGAGGTGAACGTCGGCCTGGTCCCCGGCGGGGAATCCGCAGTGACGGTCACCAGCCACGCCCTGCTGACGCGGGAGGCGGTTATAGGGGCGCTGGACGAGGCTGGTGACTACCACCTGGCCGGAGCCTGATCGCGGTCGGCGTGATCGCGGTGGCGNNACTGGCAGTGGGCGTCGCTGGCGCTGGCGGCGCCGGTGGCAGTGTGGGGGGCGTGGCCGTTCCACCGCGCCGCCTGGCTCAACGCCCGCCACGGCGCGGCGACGATGGACACGCTGATCTCGGTCGGGGTCAGCGCCGCGTTCGCCTGGTCGCTGTATGCGCTGTTCTTCGGCAACGCCGGTACCGCCGGCCTGCACACCACGTTCACGCTGCTGGCCGGTGGCGCGTCCACGGACTCGATCTACCTGGACGTGGCCGCCGGGGTGACGGTGCTGATCCTGTCCGGCCGCTATTTCGAGGCACGCGCCAAGCGCAGATCGGGGGCGGCGCTGCGGGTGCTGCTGTCGATGGGCGCCAAGGATGTCACGGTGCTACGCGAGGGACGCGAGAGCCGGGTACCGGTGGAGCAGCTCGCGGCCGGTGACCTGTTCGTGGTCCGGCCGGGGGAGAAGATCGCCACCGACGGCGTGGTCGAGTCGGGCAGCTCGGCGGTGGACACCTCGATGCTCACCGGCGAGCCGGTGCCCGTGGACGTCAGTCCCGCAGATGCGGTGACCGGGGCGTGTGTGAACACCTCCGGGCGGCTGGTGGTGCGGGCCACCAGGATCGGTGCCGATACCCAGCTTGCCCAGATGGCCAAGCTGGTGACAGAAGCGCAGAGCGGCAAGGCGCCGGTGCAGCGGCTGGCCGACAAGATCTCCGCGGTCTTCGTCCCGGTGGTGATCGGCATCGCCATCGCGACGCTGCTGGCATGGCTGGCGGCCGGGCAGCCGGTCGTGGCCGCTTTCACCGCTGCGGTCGCCGTGCTCATCATCGCCTGCCCGTGCGCGCTGGGCCTGGCCACACCGACGGCGTTGCTGGTCGGCACGGGCCGGGGCGCCCAGCTCGGCATCCTCATCAAGGGGCCGGAGGTGCTGGAGTCCACCCGCACCATCGACACGATCGTGCTGGACAAGACCGGCACCATCACCGCCGGGAAGATGAGCCTGGCAGACGTGACCGCCGCCCCCGGAGAGGACCCGGGCGAGGTCCTGCGCTTGGCCGGCGCCGTCGAGCACGCATCCGAGCATCCGATCGCGGCGGCGATCGCGGCTGGCGCCGCGGAGCGTCTCGGCGACGATCTGCCCGCGGTGGAGAGTTTCACCAGCCACCAGGGCCTGGGAGTCTCGGGGGTCGCCGGCGGGCACGCGGTGGTGGCCGGACGGGCGAGCTGGCTGGAATCCGAATGGGCCCAGCGGGTCCCCGCGGAGCTGTCCGCCCGCGCCGGCCAGGCCGAAGCGGCCGGCCAGACCGCGGTCTTCGTCGGCTGGGACGGGCAGGTGCGAGGCGCCCTGATCGTCGCCGACACCGTCAAGCCGTCCTCGGCCGAAGCGGTCACACGGCTGCGTGAGCTTGGTTTGCGCCCGGTGCTGCTCACCGGCGACAACGCCCGCGCCGCGCACGCGGCCGCGGCCGCCGTGGGCATCGAGGAGGTCATCGCCGGTGTCCTGCCCGCCGGCAAGGTCGACGCCGTCAAGCAGCTCCAGAACGAGGGCCGGGTGGTGGCCATGGCCGGGGACGGCGTCAACGACGCCGCCGCGCTCGCCCAGGCCGACCTCGGCTTGGCCATGGGCACCGGCACCGACGCCGCCATCGAGGCCAGCGACCTGACCCTGGTCCGCGGCGACCTGCTCGCCGTCGCCGATGCGCTGCGCCTGTCCCGCCGGACGTTGCGCACCATCAAGGGCAACCTGTTCTGGGCCTTCGCCTACAACGTGGCAGCCATCCCCCTCGCCGCGCTCGGCTTCCTCAACCCGCTCATCTCCGGTGCCGCGATGGCGTTCAGCTCGGTGTTCGTCGTCTCCAACAGCCTGCGGCTGCGCCGGTTCCAGCCCGGCACCAGCGGGACGCGCCCAGCATGACAGGGCCGAGCCGGCATGAGCGAGATGGCGCAGGCAATCGACGTCGCCGCCCACACCGCCCGCGGCCACATCACCTTGCGCCTGCCCGGACGCTGGCACCGCGAGCACGAGTGGACGAACCTGTTCGAAGCCGCGTGCGGCCCACCCGCCCAGGCGGCCTGACCAGCCAAACCCGGTCACCGCGCCACCCACGGCCGCTGCGGCTACCCTGCCCCCGGTCCCCGGCCCCGGAAGATCACGCACAGCCAAGGCGCGCGGCCAGGCCGTCATGCCCGCTCTCACCCAGCCAGACTCCGCGTGCAAAGATCGGGCCAGAAATGATCTACCGCAATTCGTCGGTGGATCCAGGCTATGCCTAAGCTAAGAGGACGTGACCCGGAGTTCCTGGTACATGCCGTCGGCGTAGTGGTTGGGCAAGTTGCAGATCAGCTCGTAGCGTCCCGGGGCCATAGTCAGCGTGGTCCAGCTCACTGTGCCTGCCCGGATGCCCTCGCCCGCGCCAGCGCCGCAGCTGGTGGAAGCCTCGCCCAGGCTTCCTTTCTCATCGACCGTGCCGTCTGGGCCGGGGACCCGCTGGCCGGCTTGTTCCCCTGGGGGCAGCGGCAAGATCACTAGCTCGTGGGTGCGCCATCCCATGTTCTCCGCGACCAGGCTCACCTTCCCGGCGGGCACGGTGGCCGGTACCGCCCGCAGCATCATGTGCGCGCCCAGCGGGGCGGTACCGCCCATCATCTGGGTCATCCCCATGTCGCCGAGCGTCACCATGACCGTGCTTCCGGGCAGATCCCGTGGCGCCGTGCAGGTCAGCGCGGAGAAGCGGTATCCAGGCCCGGGCCCAGGTCCGCCGCCCATCATCCCAGGGCCGGGCGCGCTGCCTGAGGGCGGCGATGCACCGCCGGTCCCTCCGGGGCCAGGCCCGCTGCCAGAGCCGCAGCCCGCCAGTGCGAGACCCGCGATGGCCACCACGAGTGCCAGTGTTCTTCCCCCTGCCGCCTTCATCCGCATGCCAGCAGTACAAGCGCTCCGGCACCGAACGGGCAGGGCCGGAAGTCCTGGCAACCTGCCCCGACTGGTCCCCCCGATTGCGCTGCGGGTGCCTGTGAGGAGCACGCTCCGCCGCCACACCTGCGGGTATGGGCGCGCCGAGGACCTGGCAGGCATGATGATCGTAGCGGCCGTCTCCGGCTCCTCGGTGCTGGTCACCTACGCGGCCATTGACCGGCTGATCCACCCGCGCGGGCCTCGGACCTGATCGCCGTCGTCGCCGCAACCCTGGTGGGGTTCGCAGGCAACGAGCCGGTCGCTCACCACCGGATGCAGGTCGGCGCCCGCGCGCAGATCATCCAGATACGCGTGGCAAGAACGCGCCTGAAGACGCCGATGTAACCCGCCCATAGCGGGCCGGCGCGCGTGAGCCTGCGGGGTTCCAGGAAAGGGGGCATGAGTTGCTGACCTGAGGGTTCGCCTGCGGCAATGAGCCTGGGGCTGGCAGCATCGCACGCTTGTGCCCGACGGATGCTCTGCCTGATCTTCGTCCGCCTGGCTGGGTGGATGATGCTTCTCGCGCGTTCTGATGTGTCGAAGAACGTCGAACTGCTGGTGCTTCGCCATGAGGTCCTGTGCTGCGGCGGCAAAACCCCAGCCCGAAGCTGGACTGGGCTGACCGGGCAATGCGCGCCACGCTCACCCGCCTACTCCCCACGCCACTGCGGATGACCCGGCTGTTCGCGCCGGACACCCTGCGTCGCTGGCACCGGAGGCTGATCCGCTGGCGCTGGACCTACCCGCATCGGCGCGGCAGGCCGCCGGCCGACGGCAAGCTCGGCGATATTCGGGCAGATGGCGCGGGAGAATCCGGGCTGGGCTACCGGCGGATCCAGGGCGAACTGCCCGGCCTGGGCACCCGCGTGGGCGCCTCGACAGTGCGGCGAGTGCTGAGACGGCTGCGGCTCCCGCCCGCACCGCAGCGCGGCAGATCGACCTGGCGGCAGTTCCTCCGCCCGCAGGCCTCGACCATGCTCGCCTTCGACTTCTTCATGCCGGCTGCGCGGTCACCCTACGCCGCGCGTATGTGTTCTTCGTGATCGAGGTGTGCACGGGCTACGTGCACATCCTCGGCGTCACCGCACCCCGACAGCGTGGGGACGGTGCAGCAGGCACGGAACCTGCTCATGGACCTGGGCGAGCGCCACCAGGTTCCGGTTCCTGATCGGCGACCGGGCCGGGCAGCTCACCGAGGCATTCGACGCGGTACTCGCCAGCACGGGGATCGAGGTGGTGAAGATCCCGCCGCGGAGCCACAGGGGAACGCGAACGCGGAGCGGTAGATCGCCAGCGCCTGCCCCGAATGCCTGGACCGGATGCTAGACACCGGTGAACGGCACCTGCGGCTGGTCCTCGGGGAGTACACCGATCACTACAACCTGCATCGCCCGCACCGGGCACTGGAACAGAGCCCGCCTGCCGGGCGTCCGCATCCACC
>DPMS01000258.1 GCA_003541285.1 Actinomycetota bacterium | reverse complement strand
TGGTGACTGCCAGCGAGAGCTAGTGTCAGCCCTGGTCAGCGCCTGTGCGCCGGTCACAGGGACGCCGCAGGGGTCCATGGTAAGGAGAAGGTCTACGGTTTGATTCCGTAAGGGGGCTCTGCAGGTCAGGAGCAATTTTCGTATGTGTATCCGGTGACCTCTTCTGGTGCCTGGCCTGTGGTGATAGAAGGTCTGCGGTTCGGTCCGCCTCGCAGGACCGCAGGTCAGCGGTGGTTTAGAGGCGTCAGGGCCGAAGGTCTGTAGTGCCCTGAGGGGCACTTTGAGGGCAAGATCGCATCTTGGCCGCTTCCGGGAGCGGCGCCGCGAAGGCTGTCCACGCGAAAATGAGCCCTGGCAGGCTGGGCATCGCGAGCGAGCACAGCCATACTGGTTCGCGGGCCTGCGCGGCGGTCAGCATCGCCTCGGACAGCACCGCGTGCTGTCAGCCAGTTCAGGAAACCAGGGCACCGCCGCCGGAGTCAGCGCGGATGAGCGCCCTGCGACGCATGTCAAGGGACATCAGGTTCTCGTGGCCGTCGTCAGACGCAGCCGACCGGACAATTGCGTGAGCGCCAGTCGCATGGCTCGATGTAGTCGGCGGCCGTCGAGGCGTCCTTGGAGGACCTGGTTCCGGCGGCGGTCGAAGCAATCTGGCAGCAGGTGCGCGCCTACGTCGGCAACTCCTGTGGACCGTCGGTTGTCCGGGTGCTATCCATCAGCATCTCGCCAGGTTGCGTTTCACTGCGCGTTCTCCGGGGCGGGTCGTGCTGACTTGCAGAGTGACGTGAGTGCGGAGGGCTCGCCAACGGGATGCCCGCACCGGGTTCGCTGGCGGCGCCAACGGTGACAGGTGCGTCCGGTCCAGGTGGTCACAATCCAGCAAATATCACGGACCGTAAGGACAGATGCGACAGAGCGTAGATCAGCCTGCTGCATCCTTGACGGTCCGTATCCAGTCAGCCATACTCTCCTAGCAAGAATAGTTCTCGCTTAGTGATACTCGTGGTTCACGAGCCCTCTCCGTCCTGGCTGGGCAGGGTGTCGTCGCGCGGTGCTCTGCGGAAGGGTCCACTTATGCCTGATGCCCCTCTTCTCACCGATCCGGGGGGTTCGGAACCGTCTCGTGTCGATGCCGATTCCCCGGTCCCGACAGGTACACCTTCCGTGCAAGCAGGGCTTCGCGGTTCACGCCACCGGCTATTTGTCTACCGCTACGCAGTGGTGATCGTCCTCATTCTTTTTGTCATTGGATTTTCGCTTGGCCTTCCGCGGACCTTCTTCACCACAGGCAACTTTGTCACGATCCTCAGCTCTCAAGCGGTCCTCCTCATTCTCGCCCTCGGCCTCACGTTCCCGCTGATAACCGGTGAGTTCGACCTCTCCGTCGCCGCGATGCTAGGTTTCGGCGCTGTCCTGCTAGCCGCATTGGCGGGGATATATCACTGGCCTGGCTGGGCGGCGATCATCACGGTTCTCGCCATTGGTGCACTGGTTGGCGTGGTCAACGCTTTCTTCACGGTTCACCTCGGAGTCAATGCGTTCATCGTGACCCTGGGCACAGGCACAGTGCTGACCGGGTTGACCCTCCTCGTCTCCGGTGGCCAGATCCTCAACGGGGTGCCAAATGGAGTCCAGTCTTTCGCTACCCATAAGCTGCTCGGGCTGCCCCTGCCGGTATGGCTTGCCCTCGTTTTCGCGCTGGTGCTCTGGTGGATGTACGAACAGACTCCGCTGGGCCGTTATCTCTACTTTGTCGGCGAAGGCAGGGAGGTCGCGCGTCTCGCCGGGCTGCCAGTGAAGCGGCTTAGGTTCTTCGCGTTCGTTGGCGCTGGCTTCGTCAGTTCCAGTTGCGGGATCCTGGCGGCGGGCCAGTTTGGCTCGGGCGATCCCTCCGTTGGCGGTAGCTACCTGCTCCCAGCTTACGCCGCAGTATTTCTTGGCGCAGCGACGATAAAGCCGGGAAGATTCAATGTGTGGGGCACTGTGATTGCCCTGTACATGCTCGTCACCGGCGTTACCGGCCTGGAACTCATGGGTGTCTCTTCTTGGGTGGAACAGGTCTTCAATGGTGCCGCTCTGGTGATAGCTGTCACCTTCGCCCGCCTTGTGGCCAGGGACCAGGCGGCTCGCTAGCGAGCGGCTATGAGTCAATCGGATACATAAAGGCCCGAAACATGACACCAGAATGGAGATCGAGAATGCTAAAGACTAGACGGATAGGTAGCGGCTCACGGATGCACGGGTGGGTTGCTCCTGCCTTCACCGCGCTGACGCTGGCCGTCACGCTTGCTGCCTCGTCATGCGGCAGCAGTTCATCGGGATCCTCCTCAGCAAGCTCGTCGCCGTCCAGCGTCAAGGGTGTCGCGCAAGCCACTGCGGCCGTTGCGGCTGCAGAGAAGATGCCCGCATTTACCGCTCCGGGAGCCCCCGTCGACATGGCGAAGCTGCGCGGTAAGAGTGTTTGGATAATAACATCGTCACTGGCAATTCCTTTCGTCGCGAGCATCGCGCATGGAGCTCAGCAGGCGGCACAGGTCGCCGGCTGGAACGTTCATCTGGTAGACGGCCAGGGGGTTGTCTCGAACTGGAGCAAAGCGCTCGAGGAGGCCGTCGCAGAGCACGCAGCCGGGGTCATCTCGATCGCAGCCTCACCAGAGGTCATGAAGTCAGCGATGGCCCAGGCGCGTGCTGCGGGCATACCGGTCGTCGATGTCCTGACCGCAGATCAAAGCAGCCCGCTTGTTGCCGGCACCTTCGCCCACGTGAGCATCTCCTTCTACCACTCGGGCCAACTGCAGGCGGACTATGTCATTGCCCACTCCAACGGCAACGCGCACGTTCTCATGTTCGGGGACAACGAATTCCCGGGCGAGGTCACCCGCATCCAAGGCATGGAGCAGCAGTTCCGTTCCCTCTGCCCGAAGTGCACCTATACGTTCCAGGACACCCAGGTGGGCTCGCTCACGACGGCACTCCCGGGACTCACCCAGACGCTGCTCCGGCGTAGCCCGGACATCAACTGGGTGCTGCCGACGTACGACGCGCAAGCCCTCTACATTGTTCCGGCGATGAAGAGCATGGGCAGCTCGGCCAAGGTTGTCTCGTCCGACGCGGTGCCGTCCAACCTGGACTGGGTCGCCGCGCAGAATGTCGAGATCGCCGACGTGGGTGAGCCTGATGTCTGGTCCGGATGGGCGGCGGTCGACGAGATGGGGCGGGCACTGCTGAAGATGGCGCCGGTGAATCCGAACATTCCGCTGCGCATGTTCGTGCCTACCAACCTCAGTGGGCTGTCGACGTCCAACGAAGACCAGCTCTGGGGTGGCAGCTATGTGAACGCATACAAGCATCTGTGGGGACTGGGTTAGCAGATCCTAGCAGCGTGAAGCGAGGGAATTCCGGCCGTGGAAGCTCTGATGAGCGAAGAGGTTGAACCCGCCCTTGATGTCCGGGGGCTCGTCAAGACCTTTTCCGGAGTGCTCGCGCTTCGCGGTGCAGACCTGAGCATCAGACCCGGTGAGATCCACGGTCTGATCGGGCAAAACGGCTCTGGGAAGTCTACCCTTATCAAGGTTCTCTCAGGTTTTCACGCACCGGACCGCGGGGAGGTGCGGGTGCATGGCGATGTGCTGCACCTCCCCGTCCGTCCGGCCGACGCCGCCCGCTACCGGCTCAGTTTCATGCATCAGGAACTCAGCCTTGCCGGAGGCATGTCGGTTCTTGAGAATCTCCGCCTTGGTCGATTCAAAACCGGCCTGGGATGGAAGATCCACTGGAAGGAAGAATCGGCCCGGGTCTCCCAGATGCTGGCCGAATTCGGCATAGATGTCGATCCCCATATAGCGGTTGATAAGCTTCCGCAGGCTGAACGGGCGCTAGTCGGTTTCCTGCGGGCGTATCACCAGCTCGATGGCGAGCGCGGGCTGCTGGTGCTCGACGAGCCAACCAGCTCTCTGCCGCGGCCCGCCGTCAGCCGGCTGTTCGATGCTATGAGGGTGGTCAGGCGACACGGCACGGCAGTGTTGTTCGTCAGCCATCGCATTGAGGAAGTCATGGAGATAACCGATCGCGTGACAGTGCTCCGGGACGGGGCGAGCGTTGGGACGCTGGTCACGCGTGACAGCTCCGAAGACCGGCTCGTCGCTCTCCTTCTTGGGGCCGAGCTTGGCCGGATGTACCCAACCCGGGTCAAGGCCTCTGACCGGGCGGTCATGACGGTGAACCACATCCGGGGCTCCGTTGTCCGTGACTTCTCCCTCGAACTCCATAGAGGGGAAATTGTCGGGGCCACCGGACTAGTCGGGATGGGCCACGACGAGATTCCCTATCTGATGTATGGGGCACAGCCGTTGCTTGGCGGCCGAATGCTGATCGGCGGCGAGGACCTGGGTGTGCCGACCCCCGGCCGCATGCGTGGACACGGGGTGTGCCTGGTCCCAGCCGACCGGGCACGGTCAAGCGGCGTGCCGCGCGCGACGCTCATGGAGAACGTGACCCTGCCGGCGCTGGGGCAGTTCTTTCATCGGGGCTACGTTCACCACGGCCGGGAGCGATCTTTCGTGCAGGCACTCCTCGGCCGCTTCGATGTCCGGCCTGCACAGCCGGCCGCGCTTCTCGGCACCTTGAGCGGCGGCAATCAGCAGAAGACGCTGCTAGCGAAGTGGCTTCAGCTGCAGCCGCGAGTGCTGCTCCTGCACGAGCCGACCCAGGGCGTGGACATCGGGGCGAGACGGGATATCTTCGCCGTCCTGCGGGAGATCGCGGCGTCTGGGACCGCGATATTTATCGCCTCGGCAGAATACGAAGACCTCGCGAACATCTGTCATGCGGTGGCGGTACTACGAAGCGGCCGCCTTGTTACCTGGCTGAGAGGTGAGGATCTCACGGAACAACGGATCGCTGAGCAATGCTTCCGTCCCGTGGGGGAATCAGGGGGCGCGGGGCCAGGGCACGATGAGGAGGAGGAGTAGGTGCGGAAGGACGGGGTTGGGGCGTGCTCGGCGACAGTGATTTTCGTCCCTGGTGAGAAAGGATGAGCACGTCAGCAGCGAGAACGCTGGATCTGATGGCCTTTGTCGCCGCCAGCGAGCGCCCACTGGGTCTCATGGAACTGGTGGAGCAATCCGGCCTCGACAAGAGCACGGCGGGCCGGCTTCTGTCGTTCCTTGTGCAGCGTGGTTTTCTCAACAGAGACCCGGTGACCAAGAGGTATACGGTAGGCCCGGCCTTTATAGCGCTGGGCGCGGCTGCGCTGAACCGCTGGGAACTCAAGGCAAACGCGGCAGCTCATTTGCGGCGGCTGTGCGAGGTGACGGGAGAGACCAGCAGCCTGCACTTGCGGGTCGGTGATGAAAGAATTTGCGTCGCCGGCGTGGAGAGCTCGCACCCGGTCCGGCGTGTGCTGACTATCGGCGAGCGCGTCCCGCTGCACGCCAGCCCGACAGGCAAGGTGATTCTAGCCTTCCTTGACGAGAATGAGGCAAAGGGGCCACTCGCGGCAGCACGTGCCGCGGGAATTGACGTGCTTGTCCTGGAGAGGACGCTCGCGCGAATCCGGGAACAACGTCACATGATCGGGGTTGGGGACCGGACCCCGGGGGTTGGCGCCGTGTCCGTGCCGCTATTCGAGCAGGATGGCACTCCCGTCGCATCTCTGACGATCGCGGGACCCGCCGATCGCTGGACGCCATCCCGGATGGAGGAGTGCCTGCCTTTGCTGAGGGCCGCTGCCGAACAGATATGTATCGCACCGGGGGTGCGTACCATATGAGCAGTTTCCTTCCAGCCATGCTCTACGTGCCAGGCGACGATGAACATAAATTGGGGAAGATACCACAGATCGCGGCTCCTGCTTTCATTCTGGACCTGGAGGATGCGGTAGCGCTCTCGTCGAAAGCCAAGGCGAGGCAACTGGTGCGGGGCGTCCTGGAGCGTGCCGGGGAAAACCTTGTCCTGTGGGTTCGCATCAACAGGGTTGACTCGGGATTCCTCCTGGACGATCTGGAGGCGATCGTAGGGCCCGGACTGGACGGGATCGTCATCCCCAAGGTCGAAAGCTCTCATGATACGTCCATCGTCGACAGCATCCTCGGTGTGCTGGAGCGGCGCTCTGGATTGGCTGCGGAAACGATACGGACCAGCGCAACGATTGAAACGGCGCGGGGGCTGGCCAATCTGCGGGATGTTGCGCGGTCAAGCCCCCGCCTGGGCTTCCTCAGTTTCGGCCCGGGTGACCTCAGCCTCGATCTGCATCTTGACTGGACAGCCGAGAGCGGGATCGAGAACCCGACAATGACTGCGGCGAAGACACAAGTGGTGATCGAATCCCGGAGCGCAGGTCTGGCACAACCTCACGATGGGGTCTTCCCGCACCTCGGCAAGGCAGAACAGCTTCGGGCAGAGGCACTCTTTGCACGGTCCCTGGGATTCGGCGGGAAGCACGCCATACACCCCGATCAGGTCAAGATCATATGTTGCGCGTTCCGCCCGTCTCAGTCGGAAGTGGCCGAGGCACAGGCGCAGTTGGCGGCCTTCGAGGCTTCCGAGCAGGCCGGGGAAGCCCGGGTCCGGGTAGCAGGCAAGTTCGTGGACTATCCCGTGGCGGAACGCGCGCGGCGGGTCCTTGCCGCCGCGGCACAGTGGCCTGATGACGATGAAGACCTGGGAGGTGGCGACCAGCATGCACGCCCATGCTGAGAAGCATCGCGCGCTCGGAGGCGTACGTGTTCTCGATCTCTCGTCGCTCTACGCGGCACCGCTGGTTTCAACAAACCTGGCGGACTTCGGCGCCGATGTGATCAAGGTAGAGCACCCGCGAGGGGACGACGCCAGACGGTGGGGACTCAGCAGGGACGGCGTGCCCCTATGGTGGCGGAGCCTGTCACGTAACAAGCGGTTGCTGACCCTGGATCTGAACGACGCAGGCGCACGGAGTATTATCCGGCAACTGGTCGCCGACGCGGACGTCGTCATCGAGAATTTCCGTCCCGGCAAGATGGAAAGCTGGGGACTGGGGTACGACGAGCTGTCGCTGATCAACCCTAGGGTGATCATGGTACGGCTGAGCGGGTTCGGGCAGACGGGACCACGCCGGATGCAGCCAGGCTTCGGAACGCTCGCGGAAGCCTATTCGGGGTTTGCCCACGTGACGGGCCAGGAGGATGGGCCACCGACTCTCCCGCCGTTTGGGCTGGCCGATGGCGTCGCAGGACTTACCGCGACTTTCGCAACCTTGATCGCGCTCTATTGGCGTGACGCCAATAGAGGCGGCGTCGGCCAGGTCATTGACGTCAGCTTGTATGAGCCACTGTTCTGCATCCTTGGACCCCAGATCGCAGAGTATGCGGCACTGGGCGCGGTTCAGCGGCGGGTGGGGAACCGGTCGCCGAGGACGGCCCCACGTAACGCGTACGAGACAAGCGATGGTCATTGGGTAGCGCTGTCCGCTGGAACTCAGGCCATCGCGGTGCGTATCTTCCGCGCCATCGGGCGCCCGGATCTCGCAGCGGACCCTCGCTTCTCGGACGCGGCCAGCCGGCGTCTCCATGGACCTGTGCTGGATGAGGTGATCGCCACGTGGATGCGTTCCCACTCTCTCAGCGAAGTCCTCGCCAGCTTCGCCGAGGCAGATGCGCCGATCGCCCCGGTGCTCAGCACAGACCAGATCTACCTGGACGAGCACTACCGGGCGAGGCAAACGTTCATCGAGATTCCTGACGATGAGCTTGGCTCCGTCGCAATGGCCAACATCGTGCCCCGCCTCAGCAGGACCCCCGGCTCCATCAGGCACACAGGGGCGACCGCGATCGGATCTGACACCACCCAAATCGTCGAAAGCCTTGAGCGCAACGCCAGCGCCTGGGCCGATCATGCGGCAGAGGAGCAACCTTGAGTACACCAGGCCCTTACGATCCGGCTGTCGGGGATCACCCGATACCCCACCGCTACGGAACAGCAGACACCCTTGGCGCGGCCAATGAAATCACCGCCCCCAAGGTGGAAGCTGCCGCCCGTCTCATCACCCGCGGCCTGAGATATCAGCTGGGACAGGTGCTGGAGGCGTCGTCACCGACTCAGATGTGGCGATACTGGAAGCATTCGCTACTCGTCGACAGGGCCGTCCCCGGGCGGTACCTCGGCAGGAACCAGCAGTCATTCCTCGAAGAGTCGGTCGCTGGAGCTCTGCATAGCGGCACACACCTTGACGGGCTGGGACACATTGGCATCGGGCCACTGACCTATAACGGCTATGCGTACGCGGATATCATTTCGAGCGAGGGCCTCACCAAGCTTGGCATCGAGTCAGTACCGCCGATCTTCACCCGGGGACTGCTGCTCGATATCCCGAATGCCCTGGGATTGCCCGAGCTCAGCGCAGAATATGAGATAACCGCTGGTGACATCGAAAAGGCAATTGTTCTCCAGCAGGTCCGGCCCGGGCCCGGCGACGTGGTTCTCATCCACACCGGATGGGGACGTCTGTGGGGAACCGACAATTCCCGGTACGCGAGAAGCGAACCGGGAATTGAAATGTCAGCCGCGGCTCTGCTTACGGAGCAGCGCGTCGCCGTGATCGGCGCAGACAACTGGGCCGTCGAGGTCGTCTATGCTGACCCAGGGGACATTCTTTTCCCTGTCCATCAGCATTGTATCACGAAGTTCGGATGTTACCTCCTGGAGAATGTCCGGACCGAAGAACTCGCACGGGATAAGGTCTGGGAGTTCTGCTGCGTCATCCTGCCGATCAGATTGAAGGGCGCCTCGGCATCAATGGTGTCACCGGTCGGCCTGACCTGAGGCCACGGCAGGCACGTGCCGTGGCCGGATCGCCAGGAAACCACCCGAGCGCTGAACTGTGAGGTGCAGGCCAGTCTGCTCCGGTCGCCAGGCCGTGCACGATCAGAAGGGATGCTTACGGATGCCCAAGTCTGACAGTCCGGGTCAGAGCCGTGGTTACGGGAAGCAAGCTTGGGAGGCTCTGCTGGGGCCCGAGGAACTCGCGGTGCTGGAGCGATTCGGCGCGGGACGGCGTGTGGGCTTCGGGACGGCGCCCGCTGTAGTCGTCATCGATGCGCAGAACTACATGGTGGGCAATCCAGGCCGGAATGACGTCGTCTACCCGTCCGCGTGCGGGCCCATGGCGGAAGCGGCACTGGCGGTTCTCCGGGTCCTGCTGGCCGAGGCGAGGCGCCAGCAGATCCTGGTCGTGTATACGAAGTATGAGGTGCGGCGGGATGGCCTCGACATGGGTGTCTACCGGATGAAGCGCGGGTTCCCCGCAACGGAGGGCTGGTGCCTGGAAGACTCCGAGGGGGCTGAAATCGCACCCGCGGTAGCGCCTGAGACCGGGGATGTAGTGCTCGTAAAGAAGAGGCCAAGCGCGTTCTGGGGCACCCCGCTGCTTGGGCTGCTGATTGCACACAATATCGATACGCTGATCGTCGCTGGCGGGTCCACGTCCAACTGCGTGCGTGCCACAGCCGTAGATGCCATGTCTTATGGCTACCGGACGATCGTCGTTGAAGATTGCGTGTTCGACAGGCTTGGCTTGTGCCATGCGGTGAGTTTGTTCGACCTCGACCGGCAGTACGCCGACGTTCTTGATAGCGGTACCGTCATGGCCTATATGAGAGCAGTCAACGGGCCGAGCCGGGGACGGCCCGCTAATGATGAGGGGGATGACAGCGTTGCGCGGCCGTGATCTTGTAGGCTACGGCCGGTCGGTGCCGGTCGTCGAATGGCCTGGGGGAGCCAGCCTGGCACTCAGCATCGTCGTGAATTACGAGGAAGGAAGTGAGCGCTCCTACGAGATGGGGGACGGCACCAACGAGGGTCTCGGAGAGATGCCACGCACTGTCGCCGGGGACTTCCGCGATCTCGCCACGGAGTCGGTGTATGAGTACGGGAGCCGCGCTGGCGCGCATCGGCTGTTCCGGCTCTTCGAGCAGTTCGGCATTCGATGCACGGTCTTCGCGGCCGCTGTGGCGCTCGAGCGGAATCCACCTGTGGCATCTGCCATCGTGGATGCGGGCCATGAGGTGTGTGCTCATGGGTGGCGCTGGTCGGAACAGTGGCGGCTCAGCGTGGACGAGGAACGCCGGCAGATCGGCCTGGCTGTCGGGTCAATCACCCAGGCCTGTGGCACGCGGCCCGTTGGCTGGTACTCACGCTGGATGCCTAGCGAGCACACCCGCGAGCTGCTCGCAGAGGAGGGCGGCTTCATCTACGACTCGGACGCATACAACGACGACCTTCCGTACTATGTGCCGGTCGCCGACAAGCCGTTCCTGGTGGTTCCCTACACGCTGACGCATAACGACGCCCGTTTCGCATACGGTCAGACCGGGGGGGTTGGCGCGTTTTTCGCGGACTGCCAGCAGGCCGTCGACTATCTCCGCGGGGAGGGCGGGACTGCGCCACGAATGATGTCGTTGGGGTTGCATGCGCGCTGGACAGGGCAGGCGAGCCGCAGCGCCGGGCTCCGTGACTTCCTGCGGGCGGTGCAGGCACGGGGCGACGTGTGGATCGCGACCCGGCGGGAAATCGCTGAATGGTGGTGGACTCATTACCCCCCGGAAGCTGTGGGCGTACAGCATGGCTACCGGTAGTCCGTTGGATCAAGGCTGACCAGGTAGCCTGAAAGTAAGGTTCCTGGTGAGTCTGTGAGCCGGTGATCACTGGTGACGAAGGCGGCGGCGTGTCCGCCTGCGCCGGGCCCGCTGGAAGAGTACGCGGCCCGCCGCTGTACCCGGCCGCGAATCCGGCCAGCGCCAGCCGTTCCGTATGGGTGAACGCCGGCACGAAGTCCCTGCGATCCGCTGACCGGGACGGCACGCCTCTCGCGGGCGGCAGTGCGACGCATCCCCTCCCGTCCCCGCTGATCGGCGGTCTCGGCGTGCGGCGGTGTCTACGAGGCCATCAGGGCAACTGCGGCGCCCGCGAGATCAGGGTCAGCTAGCGCGTGGGAGCGCTGCTTATGCGCCTCCAGCGCGTCCATCACCCGCGAGACGGTCTGGGTGTAGCTCCGCTTGCCTTCCCGGTAGGCACCCAGGATGGTGGTGATCAGCTTCACAAGATCGTCGTCCAGCATGGCCAGCCCTCTGGCCAGGTCGCTGTTGTCCGCCGCCAGGTGGTGGCGGCACTGCCACGCCATCTCTTCGCTGACGGCCTCGCGGTAGGCGTCCTCGTAGGCGCCGCAGCACCTGGCGAACGCCTCGGTTGCCTCGGCATGAATATTGGTGGTGATGCCGAGCTCACAGCGCAGGTCCTCTGCCGTGTAGCTGAACGGCCAGATGCCGGGAAGGTCCGGCTCGGGGAACTGGTTGAGGATTAGCGGGTCGCCATCCTCGATGCCCTTAAGCGTTGCCTCATAGATGTGGCGCGCCTCGTGCCCGTCGAAGTACATCGATGCTGCCGCAGTTCCATGCTCATGGCCGATCTGAGCTGCGTGTGCGGTCAGGTCCACTGCAATGGCCATCTTCCCCACCTCCCACGTGGGGTCAGCCGTACAGGCAGGGCAACCCTATAGTCGTGCCTCCTGTCTCTACTCCTGAAACTATCGTCGGCAAGGCCATACACCACTGGCCATTGGCCCATAGCTTGGTGACCTTGGTCATATGAACCGTCCCGGGTTTCGCGCATACTTCCGAAGTTGGTCACATCCGGGCACACAGGTCGCCCGAGCAGCTGCGTCGCACCTGTCACACGGCGCAGTACTTCGACCCAGCAGCGCGGCCGATCACCGAAGCGGATGCTTCGTGGACGATCGGCAGGGCGACGGCAGCACTGTCTGGCGTGAAAGTGCTCCCGGTTCAGTGAGCTGCGCGAAAGGGGGATCCTGAGCAGGGGCCGACTGGTCACGGTGTCGTGGAACGATCCCGATCCCGCATCCAGCCAGTCAGCGCCGCGGATTGTTGCCTGGACGTGCCGTCCGAGCCACTTCTCCGCTGCGCTGAGCGGGTCATAGAACTGATCTCGGCCTGGTTCCCCAAGGACGAGAACGTCGATGTCTCCGGGGCGCTGCCCGGGCTGTCCTTCGTGCCGGGCTGCGCAGCCGCAGAGCCAAGGCAGCGCCGATACCTGGCCGGCACTCATCCGGATAAGGTCCAATCCGCCGCGTAGCGATGGCCGAACAACCCGCGCGCTCAGCCTGTATCTGAGGTTTGGCTGGAAGGGCTGCGCCGCCAGCGCTGGTCCGCGATGGCACGCTGATCGATGAGTTCCACATGAGAAAGCTGATGTCCCAGGAGGGCAGCGAACATCGGCGCCTAACGTGGCGCCCGGATGCCTTTCGGCATGCCGGCCGGTGAGCTTGCTCTGTGCCTGTCAGCGGTGTGCACCCGCAGCGGCCGGCCGTCTGCTTCCCGGGCCGGGCTCGCTGCGGGTGTTGGCGGCGCTGACCTCACCGTGGCAGTGCGGGCACGTCAGCACCGGTGTGGTGATATTCCCGCAGGCGTCGTGGACAAGCACCACCGGAGGCCGCCGCCCGGCGTGGAAAAAGACCGGCTCGGCGATGCGCTCGACGGCATCCGTCCACTCACGGCTGACCTGACCTGCTACAACGCTCCTGGAAAACCAGGGCCCGGTCGATGGACCGGCCGGTGAGACCCATCGGCTCGGCCCTCGGCAGAATCGCCTGGCCGCGCGGGAAAGCGCCGCGCCCGGGTGGTGTTGGCACGCAGTGAGCACGGGGCGGCGTGCGGGCCGTTCGCCTGCTGGCCGGTCCCGGAGGGGAGCGCCTGGCGTGCAGTGCGGACCAGGTCACGGTACTCGCGTACGAGGTGTTCACGCGGATACTGCGCTGCCAGGCGGTAACCGAACTCGGCGGCGCGCGGCAGCAACTGGGCCGACCGGCGGGGGACCTGCAGGGCGGCGGTGCCGCAGGCGATTGCTTCGTCCAGATCGCCGCGCCGGCCGGCGATCACTGCGAGGTCAAGCTTGCTGATGGCCAGCCGCATGGGCCATTGGATGCTGCCGGTGGGGAGAACGCACCTTGCAGCCGCTATGCGCGCGTGTTTGGCTGCCGTGGCGTCGTCGGTGCCGAGCCAAGTCCATATTGTTCCGGCGTAGAAGTCATACTTGTCGTGATCGACAGAGAAATGATGCTCTGGGTAAGTGGGCTCGGGAAGCTCGTCGAGGATCCGCCGCCCGGCCCTCAGGGCGGCGATGGCCCGTTTGTCCCCCAGCCGCGCGTAGCCACGGGCGGCCTGCAGGGAGAGCTGGACTGCCGCATTCGTCCGGCCCGCCTGGTTCACCCCGGCCTCGGCCCACTTCACCACGTCAGCATGCCTGCCCTCCACCAGGGCAAACCAAGCCGCAAGCTCACATGACCAGGCGACTATCTCGTTGTGCCCGGCCTGCTGGCCCAGGTTACGCGCCATCGCCCTGGCCACCTCGGCCGCACCGGTGTTACCCAGGTCGTAGTACAGGCAGCCCAGTAATGCGGCCAGCCAGCCCCCGGTCACCAGCAGCTCGCGGTGCTCAGCCAGGCTGACCCGGCCATCGAGCAGGCCAAGAACGTAGCGCAGGTAGCCGGTCCCACGCCGGGCCAGCTCCCCGGCGGACCCGGAGGGGTAATCCCGGCACAGGCGCTCCTTCACCGCGCACAGCGCCTCAAGCGTTCCGTGGCCCAGATCGGAGCGCTCAGCCTGGCGGGCGAGTTCGATGAGGTCGAGGGCGTCATCCCCCTGAGCCGCCTGCGGCGCGGACGGCGGGACCTCGATCTCCGCCCGCTCCACGCCGAACGCCTTCGCGAAGAGCAACTCGTAGCGTTCGGACACGCCGGCCCGCCCGGCTTCCCATCGCCTGATGTAGCCGGTCAGGGTTTCATGGCTGGGCATGGAGCCGCGGTCCTCGCCTGCTGCTGCGGCAAGGCGGCGGGCCATCTGGGGCACATCCCAACCCTGCGCCCGCCGTTGCGAGCGCAGCCACGAACCATTAACCCGCGCCATCAGCTATAGCCTCGCCCCGGGGGCGCCCAGAAGCCAGCCCGTGCCCGGAAATGCCCGTCTTTGCCAGTGTTGCATGCGCGATTGGTGCGCTTAACTGTTCTTGATCACAATGAAACAGGCGAAAGTGCCGGGGCTCTTGTTACGCCTAGACCTAGTATTACGATATATGAGTTTTGTGAGCATTTGAATACGGCTGAGCATCGCTGTCGGTCGGCTGCAAGGATCTCGCCGTGCAGACGCTAGGAGCAGCCGCCGCTTCTGGGATCCCCAGCTGGTCTGATGCTGGTTTCTCTGAGGCGGGTGCCAGGGGAGCATGTCATGGACGAGCAGACGGATGACGGGCGTGCAGCGGGGCCGGGAGCTGGCACCGGGTGGCATGTTGAGCGCTATCTCCTCGACGGGAACGAATACCTGCTCCGCTCCAGCCCCGCCCATGTCCCACCAGCAGCGCGGTTCGAGTTAGTGGTTCAAGGGCGGGAGCCGCAGAAGGGGGTGCCCGTCGAACGGGTACTGGCTGAATTCCTGGCCCCTGACGCAGAGCGCGCGCGGGATGTGTTCTGGCGCCGCCTGGCCTCGAATCTGGTGGATGATCCCGAGCGGGTGGCCTATGCCGAGATCGGTCTTGAGCGAGTCGCGATGGTCCGCGATGCCAGTGCCGCACGCTGGCATGTGGGCCTGGTGGGCACGCGGGTGAGGGCTGAGGTATCGCCGTACTCCGACCCGGCAGAAGCCATGCGGGCGTGGCTTGGGCACGTCCAGACACTCATGCCAAGGTGAGCCCTGCCGGATATCGGCGACCTGCTGGCCGGGTGGGGATCCATCCTGCTTCACCGCCCGCCGGGAGATGGTGGCCATTTTCCCCGGGTCAGACCCCGGCACCACCATTCCCGGCGGGTGGCTGCGCCCGGCTTCCCCCGGATAAAGCCGCCGAGCGCCATCCCCGCGAGGGCTCCAACATGTCGGCTGCGGGCCGGTGCGGCAGAGCGAGCCGCGGCACCGGTCCCGCGCCCAGTTTCCCCCGTAGCGCCTCTATTGTGACATCTATTCGTAGCCATGTCTAGACATGGCTACGAATAGATGTGCGGTTAAATGGGTAGGATATGGTTTGTGACGATAGATACGAATAGTTACGAACCTGCATATATACAGCTTGCTGGGATAATCCGGGCATGGATCGGTAGCGGCGAGCTGCCGCCAGGGGCGGCAGTTCCATCTGAGGCGTCCCTGACACAGCGGTTCGGTGTCGCGCGCGAGACCGCGCGCAGGGCGGTCGCGTTGCTGCGCGCCGAGGGCCTCATCGTGACCACCCGCGCGATAGGCTCGTTTGTCCGGACTCCAGGGCAATACGAACCGCTGCTGGCGGGGGCCGGAACCACGATCCGATCCAGGATGCCGACGACAGACGAAAGACGCTCCCTGGGGATCCTCGAGGGTGTCCCGGTGCTGGTGATCACGCGTCCTGGCGGGCAGGAGGAAGTCGCGTCCGCCGACCGGACCACGATCGTCGTCGTGTCCGAGCCATCCGCGTCATCGCTGCCGTCCGGGGAGCACGACCGGGCCCGCGAACTCGGCGTGTTCGCCAGCCCCCAAGGCCGCCCCGGGCGGAAGAACTCCGCTACCGGCAATGTCGCATAGGCGACCTATTCCAAGGGGTCGCCGGGAAGATGGGGCGAGGGCGTCCATGATCGTTGTGTGACGAACGACCGGGACAACAAGGTGCTCCTTTACCTTGACGCTCGGCGTACCCGACGGGCAGATTCAGATGATCCGCTCGGTGAGCAACCCCGACAAGCTCGGGCACGTGGGTCCGGTGGCGGACGCCTGGGCAGTCGCCCGCGGGGCGAACCAGGCTCGCCGGCCCACGGATCGACCGGAAGAGCCAACTGCGCCGCAGACCTGTACAAGTTCAACGGCCCGCCGGGCTAACGCGTCGTAGCCGAACGAAGATCACGTCTGAGCCGTCGATCGCTCGGAGTGCGTGAGAGCTGCGCCGGCCGCCCGGGTGGCCACACGCGGATATCCCACTCATGGCGTCGTCGGCCCGTCAAGCAATAGGCCTCCCCCGGCGTTGGCAACCCGTCGCCAGGTGGCAGCGGCTGCCGCCTGCGGCAAGCAGGCGAAGGCGGTCTTCGCAATGAAACAGTGAACCCCGGCACTGCCGGGGTTCACGCACCTGCGCCAGCGTGACTTCGGGGTAAACAATCTGTGGTGACAGAACCGATATTGGGCTCGGGATGATCAGTGATGACGCTGGGCGATGCGGAACGGGACGCGGCCGGTGCCGCGGCGCGGGCGGGGGTTGCCGTCCGGGCGGTTGATTCGGTGGTGGGCCTGCGCGGGGTGGCGGAGTTGTTTTCGCGGGTCTGGGACGCCCCGCTGGTGCCGCCGATGCCGCATGACGTCATGCGCAGCCTGGCCCATGCCGGAGGGCGGGTACACGGGGCTTTCCGAGAGGGCCAGCTCGTCGGCGCCTCGGTGGCCGTGTTCGGGCCACCGGCCGGCGCCTCGTGCTATTCGCTGATCGCGGGAGTGAGCCCGGAAGCCGTGAGCCGGGGTGTCGGCCTGGCACTGAAGCTGGCCCAGCGCGCCTGGGCGCTGCGCGCCGGGGCGGTGCGGATGAGCTGGACTTTCGACCCGCTGCTGCGGCGCAACGCCCGGTTCAATATCTCCCGCCTGGGCGCGGTGGGCACCGAGTACCTGGTGGACTTCTACGGCGAGATCGCCGATGGGGTCAACGACCCGGAAACCGACCGGCTCGCCGTCAGCTGGGACCTGCGGGCGGCCCTGCCGGGCTCCACGGCACCTGCGGACCTCCGGGGACCCCGGGCGCCGGCCAGGGAGGACGTGCCCCGCGCGGTCCTGGCCGCCGGCCCGGCGGCTGAGCCGGTTGCCGGGACTATGCCAGGGGCGGGCAGCAGCGGCCCGGGCCGGCTGCGGTGCTGGATCCCGGACGGCATCCTCACCATCCGCCGCACCGACCCGGGCCTGGCGCGCCGCTGGCGGCTGGCAGTCCGTGAGGCTCTCGGCGGCGCCATCGGCGGTGGCTACCAGGTCACCGGGCTGATAGAGCCCGGCTGGTATGTCCTGGAGAAGGCGCAGGCCGGGCGGTGAAGATCGAGGCCGTGGAACTGAGGGTGGTGCGCCTGCCGCTAGTCACCCCGTTCCGGACCTCCCAGCACAGCCAGGACGAGCGGATCGCCCTGCTCGTGTGCGTTCACACCAGCGAGGGTGAGGGCTGGGCGGACTGCCCGGTGAGCCCGGGGCCGTTCCACGAGCCGGAGTTCTTGTCGGGCTCGCGGGCTGTGATGGCCGAGTACCTGGTCCCGATGCTGATGGCGGCGCCTGGGGTGACAGCCGCCCGGGTGCAGGCGGTGCTCGCGCCGGTCAAGGGTCATCAGATGGCCAAGGCGGCCCTGGAGACGGCGGTCCTTGACGCGGAACTGCGCGCCAAGCAGATGTCCTTCGCCCAGTACCTGGGGGCGGTGCGGGACCGGGTGCCAGTCGGGGTGTCGGTGGGCATAACGGGCTCGCTCGCCGAACTAATCAGCCAGGTCGAAGACTACCTGGAGCAGGGATACAAGAGGATCAAGCTCAAGATCGAGCCGGGCTGGGACATCGAGCCGGTGCGGGCAGTGCGGCAAAGGTTCGGCCCGGACCTGGCCCTGCAGGCCGACGCGAACACCGCCTACTCCCCGGCCAGCGCACACCGGCTTCGCGCCCTCGACGAGTTCGGCCTGCTGCTCCTGGAGCAGCCGCTGGCAGCCGACGACCTGCTCGGCCACGCCGACCTCGCCCAGCTGCTGACCACCCCGGTCTGCCTGGACGAGTCGATCACCTCCCCGCGGGTGGCGGCCGCCGCGCTGCGGCTGGGCGCCTGCTCGGTGGTGAACATCAAGCCCGCGCGGGTCGGCGGCTACCTGGCGGCACGCGCGATCCACGACCTGTGCGCCGCGCACGGCGTCCCGGTCTGGTGCGGCGGGATGCTCGAAACCGGGGTGGGCCGGGCGGCCAACCTGGCCCTGGCCGCCCTGGAGAACTTCACCCTCCCCGGCGACATCTCCGCGACCGCCCGGTACTTCACCGAAGACATCACCGCCCCCTTCACCCTCGACGATGGGCACATCGCCGTACCGAGCGGGCCGGGCACCGGCACCGAGGTCCTCCCCGGTGTCCTGGACCGGCTGACCACCCACCGCGAGATCCTGCGCTGAGCAAGGCCCCCGGGCCCTGGCCGGGCTCGCCGCGGTCACCGGCGAACACAACGCCCGGGAGAGCAGCCATTCTCACCGCTAAGCCGCACGCGCTCGGCATCAGCCCGATGAAGAGCTTCCAGATCGACCCTGGGACCGCACAATCCGCTTCGGCACCGAGCTCACCGGGGCGACCTCGACCGAGCCAACTCGGTATCGCCGCGAACGCATCCCGGGCCGCGCCCTCACCCGGCCAGAGAATGCAGATCATCCGGCCTGAAGAACCGCCCTAGCGCCGGTCCAGGCTGCCCCGAGCCCGGTCGTACCTCATCGTGGTCCGCGGGTCAGCATGTGAGGCGGCCTCCTGCACATCGCGCAGGGGCACCCCGGCATCCAGCGCTGCGGTGATGAACGTGTGCCGCAGGGTATGCGGGCCCACGGCCTTGCTGATCCCGGTTCGGCGCGCGACCCGGCGGACGATCCGCCCATCGCCGTGCCGGTCCAGCCGGCGGCCGTCGCCGACGACGAAGACGGGCACAGCGCAGCATTCCCCGGTGGCCGGGTCGATCGCCCGGGCAGTGCGAGGAGCAAGCGGGATGGTGACGACCTTGCCTCCCTTGCGAGTGATAGTCAGCGTTCGGTGTCCGCGTTCCGGGCCCAAGTGCTCGATATCGGCGCCGGTGGCTTCGGAGACGCGCAGCCCGTTCAGGGCCAGCAGGGAGATCAGGGCGTGCTCCAGTGGGGTGCCAAGCCCGGCGGCTATCAGCAAGGCACCGAGATCGTTGCGGTCCAGGGCGGTGGCGTGAGACTCATAGTCCAGGCGGGGCCGCCGCACGTGGGCGGCCGGGGAATGGTCCAGGAGTTCCTCCTCGACCGCGTACTTAAAGAACCCGGCGATCGTGCACAGCCGCCGGGTAATGGTCGCGCGAGCGCGGCCTCGTGCTTCCAGGTCGCGGGCGAAGCGTTCGATGTCGGCGCGGCGGACGGCGAACAGGGGAAGGGAGCGGGTGCGGCACCAGGCGGTGAACTGGCGCAGGTCCAGCGCATAGCCTCGCGGGTCAGCTCGCGGTATCCGGCCAGGTAGCCAGCCAGAGCAAGCCGTTCGGGGTCGGTGAATGCGGGCTGGATGGTGACGAGGGCAGTGGATAGGCGGCAGTGGTCATCGGGCACCTCCCGGGCAGAGCCGAGACCCGGGAAGCTGGGCCAGCTACGGGTCCCAGCGATTGAGCGGAGACCCAACCTAGGATCGGCTTGGCGATGAGTGCGACGGGGATGAAGACGCGCTCCCCGGACGGGTCCGGGGAGAGGACAGCCTCCACGAGCTCCAGTGCGACCCGTCCGGCGTCATCCTCGACCGCGGCAGTCACGCGCACCGGGCCGAAGGCCTCCAGCCGGACCGCGTCGCTGCCGGCAAGCCGGCGGGTAGACGGCCCTGTGGCGTGAGCCCACCACAGGCCAGGGAGGAGGCATTTGGCGTGGTCCCAGTATTCGTGCGTTACGGATCACCGAGCACCCGGGCCAGCGAATGAAACCGCCGTGAAACCGCGATGAATCCCGCTGCGTGCACCTTCGACGTGATCGTGGCCGTCCAGGCCGCGGTGATGGCGAAAGGAGAAGCATGACCAGCGCGATCACGGCCACCAGGCTGCGCAAGTCATTCGGCGGCAAGGCCGTCCTCGACGGCATCGACCTGGAGGTCGGCGCCGGAACAACGTTCTCGCTGCTAGGTCCCAACGGCGCCGGCAAGACCACCACCGTGCAGATCATGTCCACGCTGGTCCACGCCGACGGCGGCGAGGTGCGCGTCGCAGGCCATGACGTGGCCCGGGACCCGGCGGCGGTACGGGCCGCGATCGGGGTCACCGGCCAGTTCTCCGCGGTCGACAACCTGCTCACCGGCGAGGAGAACCTGCTGCTGATGGCGGACCTGCACCACCTGGGCCGGGCCGAAGGGCGGCGGCGCGCCGCCGCGCTGCTCGGCCAGTTCGGACTGGCCGAATCGGCTGCCAAGACCGCGGCGACCTACTCCGGCGGCATGCGGCGGCGGCTCGATCTGGCGATGACCCTGATCGGCGAACCGCGCATCATCTTCCTCGACGAGCCGACCGCCGGGCTCGACCCGCGCAGCCGCCGCATGATGTGGCGGACCATCCGCGAGCTCGTGGCCGGCGGCGTCACGATCTTCCTGACCACGCAGCAGCTGGACGAGGCGGACGAGCTGGCCGACCAGATCGCCGTTCTCGACCACGGCAAGGTTGTCGCCGCTGGAACCCCCGATGAGCTCAAGCGGAGCATTCCCGGAGCCCACGTCCGGCTGCGCTTCGCCGGCACCACGGGGATCGAGGCGGCGCAGCGGGCCCTTGGCGGCGCGTTCCGGCACGATGACCCGCTGACGCTGGAGGTGCCCAGCGATGGCGGTGCGACCGCGGTGCGGGAGCTGCTGAACCGGCTCGGCGACACCGCGGCCGACGTCGGCGAGGTGTCCGTGCACACCCCCGATCTCGACGACGTCTTCTTCGCCCTCACCGGCCACCCGACTGCAGAAACGACGCCAGAAATGGAGAACGCCCGATGACAACGATGGCCTTTGCCGTGCGGGACTCGGCGACGATGACGCGGCGCAGTTTCCGGCACGTGGTGCGCTACCCGGTGACGCTGATCACGGCGGTGATCGTGCCCGTGCTGTTGCTGCTGCTGTTCGTCGGCATCTTCGGCGGCGCGCTGAAGACGGCCATGGGGGCCGCCTCCTACATCAACTATGTCGTGCCCGGGATCATCGTGATCACCGCCGGGTACGGCTGCCAGGCGACCACGCTGGCCGTCAACCGGGACTCCTCCGAGGGCATCATCGCCAGGTTCCGCACCATGGCTATCTCTCCCACCTCGGTGCTGAACGGGCACGCCGCCAGCGCCATGGCCCGCACGCTGGTCAGCGTGGCCCTGGTCATCGGCGTCGCGATCGGGCTGGGGTTCCGGTCCACCGCCGGCGCAGGCCGGTGGCTGGCGGCGGCCGGCGTCATCGCCCTGCTCGCGCTCGCGCTGACCTGGCTGGCCGTGGCGTTCGGCCTGGCGGCCAAGGCCGCGGAGGGCACGACCGGCTTCCTCCTGCTCGTTCAGATGCTGCCGTTCATCAGCAGTGCGTTCGTGCCGCCGGGCCAGATGTCGGGTGCGGTGCGCTGGTTCNNACGACGACATGGCGTCGGCGTAGGCCGGCCCGTCGGCGTCCTGCGCGGCTCGCCGGGCGCGGGCGGCGGACATGGCCGGCTGGAGCCCGTTCTTGAGGCCGAAGCGCTCGGCCAGCGCGATCATCCTCGCTCCCGACCGGGCAAGGCTGGCGTCCGCCTCGCGCTGGCCCCGGTCGATGTCGGTCATGGCCAGGGCCAGCAGCAGCGAGCCGCAGACGGCGAGGCCATAGGAGGCGGCGAGCGTTCCGGGCGGCGGCCCCGGGTCAGCGGTCAGCGCTGACAGCACGGCGGGCAGCGCCCCGGTGATCTCCGCAACCAGGCCGAGCCGGCCGTGCTGCGCGTGGGCGACCACGGCGGTGGCCTGAATCTGCAGTGCCCAGGGATCCAGGCGGGACAGGTCGCCGCCGGGTCCGGTGCGCTGCGTGTCCCGCAGTGCCGCCGCCGCGCTGCGCCACAGGTGCAGGCCGGTATCGGCGTCGCCGCGGCCGAGCGCGATCTGCGCGCGCATCGCGGTGTCGAACATCGGCATATCCCAGGCATCGTCCGCGCCGTGCGGCGTTGTCAGCTTCAGCTCGCGTTCCGCCTCGTCGTAGGCGCCCCGCTGCAGGTTGGCTGCCACGATTGCCTCGCGCACCCGGTCCGCGCTGGCCCGCGTTCCGAACGCCTCGAGCACCGCCAGCGCCGCGTTCAGGTGATGCAGCGCCTCGTCGGCCGCACCGGCC
>DPMS01000233.1 GCA_003541285.1 Actinomycetota bacterium | reverse complement strand
GACATGCCGAACTGGTCGATCCAGGAGGCCAGCTTGTGGGTCATCCACTGCCGGTAGCGGGAGCGGGTGGAGCTGTGGACGCTGCCGCCGCTCAGGTGCGAGTGCTCGCTGGTGAAGCACGAATCCCACACCCGGTGGCGGGACACGTGATCGCCGATGAGGTCGGAGGTGTCCTCCACCGACACGCAGAAGCAGGTTGGGCAGACCAGAGTGCAGTTCGTGCAGGCCAGGCAGCGGGAGGCCACGTCGTCCCAGCGGGGATGCTCCGCGTTGCCGTAGAGCAGTTCGCGGATGCCGTCCGTGTCCAGGTGGCGGCCCATCCGGGCGGCCGCGCCGGCGAGCACCTCATCGGCGGCGGCGAGGTCGGCCGGGCGGGCCGGGGCGCTGGCCGCGCTGGGCGGCAGTGACCGGAGCAGGGCCTCACCGCGGGAACTGCCCGCGGTGACCACGAACCGGTGGCCGCCGGCGTCGGCAAGCTCAGTGAGGGACAGGTCGAAGCCTGCCTCGGGCCGGGGGCCGGTCCCCATCGACACGCAGAAACAGGTCCCGCCCGGATGGGAGCAGCCGACCGCGACGATGAAGGCCTCCTCACGCCGGGCCGCATACGCGGCGTCGGTGAACCGCCGCCCCAGCAGCACGCGGTCGTGGATGCCGATCGCGTGCAGGTCACATGACCTGACCCCGAGCAGGGCGTAGGCGGGGACTTCGCGCTGCGCGGGCGGGACGGCGAAACTTCCCCCGTCCCGCTCACCGGACCAGATCAGCTCGCGGGCTGGGAAGAGCACCGACTTCCACGACTGTGCGGTGGCGGCGAACCCGAAGAATGCCTCATCGGCACGCTCGTGCAGCCGGTAATGGGCGGCTCCCTGATCGTCACCCCAGCCGGCCGGGAGGTCACCGGCTGCGGCGATCTCGGCCAGGATGATCGCCCCGTCGCGCCGCGTGGGGCCGATCACCGTGAAGCCCTGGCTCCGCAGGGCATCGATGATCGCCTGGAGTCCCGGTACGCTCAGGACCACTGGGCCGGTACCGGGCGAGCTGTCACCCCCGCCGCTCACCCCCGGGGCGGTGTGATCGGTATCCGTCATCTGTCCTCCGGGCCCTCCGTCTCGCCGGATCCCCAGTGCGCCAGCGCCCCAGTCTGGCTGGGCACCAATCCGGCCGCCAGAGGCCAAGGTCCCCTCCGGTAGCGCTCGTGACGTCCATACCCGTCCGCGTTCGCGATCAAGACCGGGCCCGCCCTGACGTTCCGGGTCAGCGTGCCGCCGCGGTGGTCAGGGGACGACGATGACCGGGCAATGCGCATGCCTGGCCAGCCAGCCCGGGACGGAGCCGGCGACGTGATGCCAGCGATGCCCGGGCGCCCCGATGACGAGCGCGTCCGCCCCCGTCTCGTCGGCCGCGGCTGCCAGTTCCCTGGCCGGGCTGCCGCGCCGGGTGACCACGCGCACCTCGATCCCCGCTGGGTCACAGACCTCGTCGAGTTCGGTGAGCAGCCATCGTTCGGTCTCTGACCTGTCCCGGACAGCGCCGATGACCTGACCCGTGAGGGGCTCGCAATAGACGGCGGGTGGGGTGACATAGACGATCAGCAGCGGCCGGGTGAGCCGCCGGGACAGTCCAGCGGCGTAGGCCAGCGCGTGACGGCTCGAGGGCGAGCCGTCATAGCCGGCGATGACCGGGTGGTCCAGCTGGCCGGCCGGCGCCTCGGAGCCGAATGGCTCCTCGGTGCTGAAAGGGTCCGGGCGGCTGGCAGGGTCCGGGCGGCCGTGCTCACTGCGGGCACGCCGAGGGCGCTCCGGCTGGCCCGGGAGAGGTGAAGACTCTGCCTGATCCATGTCTTCTTCGTCCTTGTACGTCCATGCTCCGCGCCGAGGGGCACTTTCGCAATCTACGTTAGTTTGGCAAAGCAAATAAGTCGGTCATGGGCGCCGCTCTGGGACCCTCGGGCCAGCACACGGCACAATCAGTGTTGTGCCGGAACTACCCGAGGTCGAGTCGCTCGCCATTTTTCTCCGTGAGCGGGCAGTCGGCCGGGTCATCGACTGGGCGGCCAGTGCCACCTTCGCCGTGCTGAAGACCTACCAGCCAGATCTGACTTCACTCAACGGCCGTGAGCTCGGCACAGTGCAGCGGCACGGCAAGTTCCTTGACCTGGTGACGACACCGGCCACCGGTGTCCCGGCTGGCCAGTCCCCGGCGGGGACGGCCGGGGAACTGCACCTCATCACCCATCTCGCCCGGGCGGGCTGGCTGCGCTGGCGGGACACGGTGCCCGCGCAGCCGCCGCGGCCCGGCAAGAGCCCGCTGGCGTTCCGGCTCCGGTTCACCGATGGCAGCGGGTTCGATCTGACTGAGGCGGGCACACGCAAGCGGCTCGCGGTCTACCTGGTCACCGATCCGGCTCAGGTCCCGGGGATCGCGTCGCTGGGCCCGGACCCGCTGGCGGATTCGTTCACGGTGGAGACTCTGGCCGGACTGCTGGCAGGCCGCCGGACCCAGATCAAGGGCGTGCTCAGAGATCAGAAGATCATTGCGGGCATCGGCAACGCCTACTCGGACGAGGTCCTGCACGCGGCGAAGATGTCGCCGTTCAAGCTGGCGGCCAGCCTTACCCCGGACGAGGTCGCCGGCCTCTACACGGCGATGAGGGGCGCACTGGAAGAAGCGATGGCGAGATCGGCTGGTCTGGCCGCCGGCGAACTGAAGGCAGAGAAAAAGGCGGGCCTGCGTGTGCACGGCCGGGCCGGCCAGCCCTGCCCGGTCTGCGGTGACACGGTACGCGAGGTGTCTTTCGCCGACTCCGCGCTGCAGTACTGCCCGACCTGCCAGACCGGTGGCAAGCCATTGGCCGACCGCCGGATGTCCAAGCTGCTGAAGTAGGCCTCCTGAACGGTCCGCCCCGGCTGGCCGAATGGCCTGGCCGGCCGGGTTGCGTGTGTTACCGGATGCCGGGCCAATCGGGTGGCCCCGCGTCGATGCGATCACGCAACGCTGCTGCCGACCGTGCGGTGAACAGCGCGTTGTCGGCCGCGCGCCGTGCCCAGAAGCACCGTCGCTTTGCGCCGGCTTCTGAAGCCCATGGTGTGCCGGAACGGATCCCTGGGTAGTCCTGCTCAAGCTTGCTCAGAACGTCGTTGATCATCACGTCAGCCAGGCAAGTGAGTGCCAAACTCGCGCGGATCGCCCGTCACGACGCACCACGGATGAGTGTCTAAGCGGAGCGCAGTCCGCGGACCACTTGAACCCGATACCAGCCGCGTACCGCTCAAAGTCGTAGGCGGGATGGCTGGTGGCCAGTGTCGTGTGCCAGTGAGGGGAGTCGGCGGGGAGGTCGGTGCAGTCCTCGGTCACCTATCTAGGGTCCCATAGGATCCTAGAGAATCACAAGAGATCACCCAAGGTCACGAGTTAGCTCCTGGGTTCCTACGGTGATCATGTGACCGTGGACCCTGACGAGCCGACTCCGCTCTACATCCAGCTCGCGAACATCATTCGCGGGCAGATCGAGCGCGGGGAACTGACCGGCCGGGTTCCCTCGATCAAGACCCTTGCCCAGCAACACGGCGTGGCCATGGGGACCGCTGAGCGAGCCCTGGTCATCCTCCGCGACGAGGGGACGATTACGGTCGTGGTCGGGCGCGGCGCGTTCGTCAAGCGGCACTAGTGGCTGGGGGGCGTGCTGGCACTGATCGGGNNAGGACCCGCTGCCGTCCGGGCTGCTCAAACCCCGGTGTGATTGCCAGTAACGAAATAGGCAATCAGTTCGTTCCGTTCATGTTGGTGCCGATTCGTGATCTGTTCGCGCGACGCGATCAGGCAGCGAACGATAGGAAGGATGCGCGCCGGGGATCAGGGGGGCGCGAGGCAGCAAACGAGATAGCGCCAAGAAGGTGCCAGTGCCACGGGCCTGGATCGGGGACGGTGGCATGGACTCTGGAGGAGCCGA
>DPMS01000516.1 GCA_003541285.1 Actinomycetota bacterium | reverse complement strand
GCTTCTGCTGGCCGCCGGACAGCTCCCGGGCGACCCGCTGGCCGTGCTCGGCCAGGCCCACCAGAGTCAGCCACTCATCAGCGTCTTCCCGCAGCCGGGCGATCCCGGACCGCCCGATCCCCTGCTGCTCGCCGAGGAAGAGATTCTGCCGCACGGTGAGGCTGGTGAAAACCCGCGGATTCTGGAAGGTCCGGGCGACTCCCAGGGCAGCGATCCGGTGGGCGCTCATGCGCGTGGTGGCAGTCCCGCCCACACGGATCGAGCCTCTGGTTGGCCGGTAGGCGCCGGTCAGCAGATTGATCAGAGTGGTCTTCCCAGATCCGTTGGGGCCGATCACCCCCAGTACCGATCCGGACGCAAGGCCGAGGCTGACGTCGCGGATGGCTTCCAGCCCGCCAAACCGCTTGGCCAGGTGCTCGACAGCGAGCGCTGGCTGCGTCATCCCGCGATGACCCCCTGGTTGCTGCGCACGGTGACTTCCGGAGCGACAGCAGCCTCAGGGCGCGGTCAGCTTCGCGGTGGCGACGCTGCCGGGCCAGACCGGCTGCTGCCTACCGTTCACCGTCTGCGTGATCACCTCAGAGAACGGCGTGGTGCCGTCGGCGTTGTACCTGATGTCACCGATGACGGTCTTGAACGTGTGCGAATGGATGTAGGCCCTCAGCTTCTGCTGGTTCAGGGTCTTGGCCCCTTCCACCGCCTGCTGGATGACCTGCAACGACGCGTACGCCACGAAGTCGTAGGTGGGGACCACCGACTCACCGCGGGCTTTGGCGAAGTTGACGACTGTCTGCATGCCGGGATTGTGCTGGTTGGGCCAGGCAACCGTCGTCCCGATCACCCCGTTGGTCGCGGCGCCAAGCTGCGGCCAGTTCGGCAGCGTGGTGGCCTGAGAGCCGCAGGTGCACATCACCTTCGGAGTGAAGCCGAGCACGTGCGCCTGCTTGACGATGGCGTCCTCGTCGTTCGGCAGCCCGAGGATCACCAGCATGTCCACGCCCTGCGCCTGTGCCCGCTGGAGGGCAGCCGTGAAGTCGGTGGTGGTAGCGGAGTATGTCTGGCTGAACACGACCTTGAGGCCATCCTGATTGGCGTACCGGATAGCGCCACCCTGACCCTGGTAGCCGTCCCGTGCCACCAGCGTGAACGGGTTGTCGTTGGTCAGAATGCCGACCTTGGTCGGGCGCTGGCTGGGCGGCAGGCCCTTGATGGCCTCGAACAGGCCGCGGGTGTAGTCCGGCTCCTGGTAGGTGTATGTGCCTACCATCCACCCGTCCGCCTGCTGGAAGTACTGCTTGCCCACGAACCCACCGTTGAACAGGATCTTCCCGGCGGACTTGACCATCGGGACGATCGGGGCACCGATGAAGGTCGCGTACGGCGCCAGCAGCAGGTCCACGTTGTCGGAGGTCAGCAGGGTCTGGTACTCGCTCTGGGCGGTCGACGGGGTGCTGTTGTCGTTCTTGATGTCCATGACGACCTTGCGCCCCAGCAGCCCGCCGGATGCATTGACCTGCTTCGCCCAGTCCTGGTAGACGGCCTGGTACTCCTGGGAGGACGCGCTCAGGATCCCGGTCAGGCCCAGCGTTCCCCCGATCTTGATCGGGCCGCTGCCGCTGCCCGAGGCGCCACCGCCCCCGCCGCCGGACGCACATGCCGCCAGCGTCACCGCCAGCATCCCCGCCGCCCCTGCCAAGCTGAGCTTCCTTGCTGTCCTGGCCATGTCGCCTCCGGGTCCTTCTGCTCTGGCCCTGCCCTGGCTTGACCGGAAACCCGCGCGGCGCGGTGGTCGGCCGGCAGTCATCAGGCCAGGAGGGCTGTAAAGCCAGATAGAACGCCATGTGCAGCCGCAGTGTCAATATTCGTTACCTAGCTGTAATTTGAGCACACACGTGCAGTGCAGACTTACAACTGCACGCTTGCACCGCCACCTAAGATCGGGAACGCTGCCGCACGGTGGGATTGTGGACTGACCTGCGGGGACCGCTCCCGCAGCTAGGGGGATCTCATGCGCTCATTCGATCCCGGGTCGGCTCTCGGGCCCCGGCTGCGGGAAGTACGCGAGCAGCGCGGTCTGTCCGTGCGTGAGCTCGCCCGCCGGGTAGGCTGCTCCGCCAGCCTGATCTCCCAGATCGAGCGCGGGGTCAGCACCCCGTCCGCCGGGATGATCTACCTGCTCGCGGTGGAACTGCGGGCCTCACTCGACTACCTGTTCGACGCGGTGCCACCGCAGGAATCCGGGCCCGGGCCAGAACCTGCCGCGGCAACCGCGCCGAGCGCGGCCGCCCCTGTGGTCACCCGTGCCGCAGACCTGGCGGGCCAGCCAGCCGCGGGCGCGGTCCCGGGCGACCCGGGGAGCGCGGGCAGTGCCACCCTGCTGCCCGGCCACGGCGTGGTGCAGCGGGTCTCCTCCCGCCGGGTCATCGACCTCGCCAGCGGAGTCCGCTGGGAGCGGCTGACCCCGCAGACCGACAGCAGGGTCGACTTCCTGGAAGTGATCTACGAGCCCGGCGGCCACTCGATGGACTCCGGGCGCCCGGTCCGCCACGACGGGTACGAATACGGCGTGATCATCAGCGGCCGGCTGCGGGCAGACGTGGGCTTCGAGGTGTACCACCTCGACCCGGGCGACTCGATCGCCTTCGAGTCCACCACTCCGCACCTGTACTGGAATGAGAGCAGCTACCCGGTGCACGCGATCTGGGTGGTCGTGCACTCCCAGCCCGGCCTGGCCTGACGCGGCCGGCCGCGCCAGCGCGGAGGCGGACCGAAAGGCCGGTGACTCCCGGCACGGCACAGGGGCGGCTCCCGCCGCGGCACGGTCTTCCCTTGCCGCAGCCGTCAGCCCCAGATTGGCCGAGTTTCATAGCTAGTTTCGGGGAGGGGTCACTCTGAGCGCTCCCACCTCATCGGCGGGCATGGCCACCAGCGCTGCGGACCTGCACCGGCTGGCTACCGCAATCCGGCTGCGCGGCGTCCGGATGGTGGCCCCGCAGGGGTTCGGCTACCTTGGCCAGGCACTGTCCGCCGCCGAGCAGTACGCCGCGGTCTGCGGTGCGCTGCTGCGGCACGGCACCGACCGGGTGGTCTGTTCTCCAGGCCATTACGTGGTCGCCACATCCGCGGCGGCGGAGACCGGGCTGATCGATCAGACCCTGCTGGCCAGCTACGGGCAGAACGGTTCTGCGCTGGAGGCAATCGGCACCGAACGCAGCCCGGTGCCGGATTACACCTGCGGATCGCTGGGCCAGGGGCTGTCCGCCGGCGCCGGGTTCGCGCTCGCCGACCGGCTGCAGGGGCGGCCGGAGGTGCGGACGTTCGCCTTCCTCAGCGACGGCGAGCTGCAGGAAGGGCAGGTGTGGGAGGCGGCCACCCCGGCGCTGGCTGCGGCCGGGCTGCTGCGCGCCAGCCGGGGTCCGGGTCTGTGTCCTGAACGTGCCGGTGATCAAGCCGCTGGACACTGCGACCGTGCTGGCGGCGATGCATCCGAGGCATTTCGGTTACCCCGTCGTCTGGCAGGGGACAGGCTAATCTGATGGCGGTGACCGTTGAGCTGGCCCTGCTGTCGCGGGTTAGTTACGGCAGCCTGGAGATCACCGGCTCCCGGCTGCAGGGCCTGCTTGCGCTCTTGGCCGAGGACCCGCACGTGGGGTGCAGCACCTCCCGGCTGGTGGACGCACTGTGGCCCGACGAGCAACCCGAGCACCCGTTCAAGGCCCTTCAGGTTCTTGTGTCACGGGCCCGGGCCCCGCCTCGGCCCTGGGGTCATCGTCGGCACGCCGGGCGGATACCGCCTCTCGCTGCGCGAGAACCAGATCGATGCCTCCGCGATCTTGCTCAGCGCGTCCGAGAGTGAGAAGCGGTCCCGGGCCGGTGACCACCTCGCGGCGCTCGGGCACGCCGAGGCCGGGCTCGCGCTGTGCGAGGGCGCGGAGGGCTGGGTCGCCGGGCCCGGCGACCCGCTGTCCGCGCTGCGCGCGGGACGGGTTCCGGCTTACCGGTCGCTGCTGCGGGCCCGGGCGCTGGCGCTGTCGCGTCTGGGGCGGCGGGCCGAGGCGGCGGCACCGCTGGGCGAGCTGATCCTGCGGTGCCCGCGGGACGAGGAGGTCCTGGCCGAACTGCTGCGGTGCGAGGCGGCGACGGCGGGGCCGGCGGCGGCCCTCGCCCGGTATGCCGATTACCGGCAGCGGCTGCGCGATGAGCTCGGCAGCGACCCGGGCCCCGCGCTGCAGGGCGTGCACGCCGAGCTGCTGCAGGCTGACGCGCCCGTGATCCGCCGCGGTGTCCGGCACGAGCCCAACCCGCTGCTCGGCCGGGACGACGACATCGCCGCCGTAGCTGGCCTGCTGCGCACGTCCCGGGTCACGTCGATCGTGGGCACCGGCGGCCTGGGCAAGACCCGTCTCGCGCACGCGGTCAGCGGCCAGGCGGAGCAGCGCGTCGTGCACGTCGTCGAGCTCGCGGGCGTCGCAGCCGACGGCGACGTCGCGGCCGAGGTCGCGTCCGCCCTCGGCGTCGGCAAGGAAGGCGGCAACCCGGTCNNCGGGGCCGCCGGGCTGGTGGGCGCCCTGGTGTCGCTGAGCAGGGACCTGCGTGTGCTCACCACCAGCCGCGCCCCGCTGGGCCTGTCGTCGGAGTCGGTGTTCCTGCTGCCCGAGCTGGACCTGCCCACAACGGCCGAGCTGTTCGGGCAACGGGCGAGGGCGGCCCGGCCCGACGCCGACCTGCCCGCGCCGGCCGTGCGGGAGCTGTGCGGCCGGCTGGACGGGCTGCCGCTCGCCGCGGAACTGGCCGCCGCGCGGATCCGGGTCATGTCGGTGGCCGAGATCGCGCGCCGCCTCGACGACAGGTTCGCCGTGCTGCGGGGCAGCGCCAGGGACGCACCGCAACGGCACCGCACGCTGCACGCCGTCATCGACTGGAGCTGGAACCTCCTCGACCCGGCCGGCCAGGCGGCCATGCGGGCCCTGTCGGTGTTCCCTGGCGGGTTCACCGCCGGTGCCGCCCGGCACCTGCTCGGCGCCGACATCCTGCCGGTGCTGGAGCAGCTCGCCGGTCAGTCGCTGCTCAAGGTCGCCGACACCGTGTCCGGTACCCGGTACCGGATGCTGGAGACCGTCCGGGAGTTCGCCGCGGCGCGCCGGGATGACGCCGGCGAGACCGAAGGCGTGAACGGCCGGTTCCTCGCCTGGGCCCGGGACTTCGGCGTCGCGCACCACGACTCGGTGCTCACCAGCGACGACCTCCCGGCGTTCGAGCTGGTCCGGGCCGAGCAGGACAACCTGGTCCAGGCGCTGCGGCACGGGCTCCACCGCAGGGAGGCCGGAACGGTCGCCGCGGTGTCGGCCGTGCTGGGCGCGCTGTGGGCGGCCGAGTCGAGTTTCGCCCGCCTGAACGCCCTGGCCAGGGACACGGCCCGGATCCTGCCGCCGTTCCGGCCCGGACCCGCGCTCGTCGAGGCCACCCGGGCCAGCCTGGTGCTCGGCGCGGTGAGCGGATTCCTGCTGCAAGGACCGAGCCCAGCGCGGTTTCTGGTGGGCCTGCGGCGGCTGCCGCCCGCTCCGCCGGACACCTTCGCCCGGGCCGCGCAGGCCGTGCTGAACGCGATGCACGGGCCGCCCGAGGCGGGCCTCGCGGCCATACAGGCGCTGGGCGAGAGCGACCAGCCGCTGGTCGCGGGCCTGGCCAGCTACGTAGCCAGCTACGCCTGGGAGGAAGCGGGCGACACCGGCGGCGCGCTGGCAGCGGCGCGGCGGTCGCTCGCCGCGTTCGAGCGCCGTGGCAGCGCGTGGCTCCGGACGGCCGTGCATGCCCGGATCGGCGAACTGTGCCTCCAGGCTGACGAGGCCGGTGCGGCCGAC
>DPMS01000779.1 GCA_003541285.1 Actinomycetota bacterium | reverse complement strand
CACTCGTCCAGGTGCCGCACTGCGCGCAAGGTGACGGCGGTAATGCCGCCGGCCCGCGGTCCCAGCCCCGGCGCCAGGCGGCGGGCGGCTTCGCGGGGGGCCGGGTGGCCGGGGCGGCCGCGTTCCCCATTTCGATCGACTCGGCGGCACTTGGGGAAATCGCCAGGCGCGACGACGTCAGGGCGCGGGCGCAGCAGATCCGCAGGGCACTGGGCGAGCCCGAGATCGTCTTGCTGGGCGTAGACCGGCTCGATTACATCAAGGGCATACCGCATCGCCTCAGGGCCTACGGCGAATTGCTCAACGAGGGCCGGCTTGAGCCGCCCAAGGCGGTGCTCGTCCTGGTGGCCGGCCCCAGCCGGGAGCGCGTCGGGTACTACCGGCTCTTGCGGGATGAAGTCGAAGTGGCGGTGGGCCGGATTAACGGGGAGCAGGGGGAGCTGGGCAGCCCTGCGGTTCACTACCTGCACCGGTCCTGCCCGCGGGAGGAAAGGGCCGCCCTGTTTCTAGCCGCCGACGTGATGCTGGTGACCTCGCTGCGGGACGGCATGAACCTTGTGGCCAAGGAGTACGTCGCCTGCCGCCACGACGGGAGCGGCGCGCTGGTGCTGAGCGAATTTGCCGGGGCGGCAGACGAGCTGGGCAGCGCATTCGTTGTTAACCCGCATGACATTGAGGGCCTGAAGGACGCCATCGTGTGCGCGGCGACGATCTCCCCCAAGGAGGCCAGGCGCCGGATGCGCTCGATGCGGCGGCGTGTCCGTAAACACGATGTGGCCCACTGGGCAGCGGCCTTTCTCGATGCCCTCAGGCAAGTGCCAGAGCAAGGCCAGCCGCCGGCCGCATCCGCTCCCTGACCAGGCCCGGCACGGATCCGTGCAAGAAGTGAGATTGCCCGTTCTCCAGGGGTCCTCAACCTATCGTACGACATTGCACCGGGCGCCCAGCGGAGAGCTTCTGCAACGCATCTGCGTGGGTGTAATGCTTGTTGCCGCTGCTGTTCTGGCACTTGCCGTCCCGGGACAGGACGCCTGGCGAAACACCTGTGGTGCGACTACCCGATGTTGATCAATCGCCGGCCTGATGAAATCAGGAGGACGCCCTGCCTGTCCCGGCATGCACCCTTGGAGGATGCCCGCCATTCAGTATGAAGAACGTCACTCCCGATAGATATGCGACATCGGATGGGCCTGGCCGAAATCAGCGGAAATCCCGCAGCGACATTCACGACGACGCGGTGGAGTCGATCGTGATGGCACTGGCCGCCGGGATCGATCCACAGGACGCCTGGAGCGGCTGCGCGGAGACGGCCACATCGTGACCAGATGTGACCGGGCGGCCGATAGGCTCGCGCGCCGTATCCGCCTAATAGTTGCTGAAGGTGCTGCGGTTGTGCCGTAGCATTCGTGAGGTCCGACGGGCTGGCTCCCTAACCGCCTGCCGGCCGCGTGAGCGGTCTGGCTTTAGATCGAGGTGCCGGCCTGCCGGTTCTCGCCGTGGCGTGGCTCGAAAGAGGTGCGAGCGATTGCAGATCCGTTATTAGGCATGCCCGCCACGTTCTCCATTCCTGGTGACGATGACTTGGGAGTGTGCTTATGACGGCGGTCATGATCGGAGTGGACCCGCATAAGGGCTCGCATACGGCAGTGGTTATCAGCCCGGCGGAAGAGCCGCTGGGCGAGCTGCGGGTCCGCGCCTCGGGTGCTCAGGCCCAGAAGCTGGTCGCGTGGGCAGCGGCGTGGCCGGAGCGGACCTGGGCGGTCGAGGGCGCGGGCGGCCTAGGCCATCTGCTGGCCCAGCAGCTCGTCGCCGCGGGCGAGCGGGTCCTGGACGTGCAGCCGAAGCTGGCGTCCCGGGTGCGGCTGCTGCAGGCCGGGGACACGAACAAGAACGACCCGAACGATGCCCTGTCCGTCGCGGTCGCGGCGCTGCGGTCAAAGGTCAGCCGCGAGGTGACCGCCGATGACTACCAGGCAGTGCTGAAGGTCTGGGCCAAGCGCCATCGTGACCTGGCCCGGGCCCGTAACCAGGTCGCCTGCCGGCTCCACGCCGTGCTCTGCGACCTGGTCCCCGGCGGCCACCAGAAGGAGATCACCGCAGCTCAGGCCACCAGGATCCTGGAACAGGCCGCCCCGTCCGGCGCCGTCGAGCTGGCCCGCGCTGAGCTCGCCGCCGAGTTCCTCGCCGACCTGCGCCACCTCGATGACCAGCTCCGCGACACCAGGAAGAAACTGGCCGCCGCCGTCCGGGCATCCGGCACCAGCCTCACCGAGGTTTTCGGCGTCGGCCCCGTCATCGCCGGGACCGTCATCGGCGATGCCGGCGACGCAGCCCGGTTCCCCGGCCGCGATCACTTCGCCTCCTATAACGGCACCGCCCCGGCCGGGGTGTCCTCAGGGAACCGGAAGATCCACCGCCTGTCGCTGCGCGGCAACCGGCGCATCAACCACGCCATCCACATGGCCGCGATCACCCAGATCCGCCACAAGCACAGCGACGGCCGCGCCTACTACGACAAGAAAATAGCCGAGGGAAAAACACACAAAGAGGCGCTGAGATCCCTCAAGCGGAAGATCAGCGACGCCATCTTCGCCCGCCTGCGGGCCGACGCCCGCCAATCTGCAAAAGCCAGGGCGAACGGTCCGGGAGGGCAACCAGGGAACGGCTCTGACTCCAGCGCGGCCGGCTCACACCCCGAACGCCAGCTCTTCGGACAAGCCACTCCCGGACCTGCCACCACCCTACGACCCGCCACCCGCACCCGGACCACCCCGCAGCCACCAGCCTCGAAGAAAATCCGGGCAACCACTTGACAGCAACCACAAAGAGGACTCGATCTGGGCGCTCTGCGGAAGGTCGTCGCCAGCAATCG
>DPMS01000103.1 GCA_003541285.1 Actinomycetota bacterium | reverse complement strand
ACGAGATCGTCGCAGCGGTCCTGACCGGGGTGACGAACGCCAGGAGCGAGAGCCGCACCTCGTGTTGATGATCCGATGCCGGGTGTGGTGATCGGGGGTGTTGTGCCTTGTGGAACTGATGATGGCATGGGGGTCTGACAGTTTCCGGGGCCGTGGCGGCGGGCGGCACGGGCGGTGCGGATCTGTTCGGGGCTGGGGGCTTGCTGGCTGGGGTGGTAGAGGTTCCGGCCGGTGCCGTCGGTGCCGAGGGAGCGGATGAGGCCGAGCTGGTGCCATTTGTAGACAGCGGAGCGGCTGACACCGTGCCGGGCGGCGAGCTGCCCGCCGGTGATGGCGTCGCCGGTGCCTGGCGGGCGGCACGCGGTGGTGATCTGATCTCGGGTCGGCCGTGGCTGGCCGGGCTGGTAGAGGTTGAAGCCGCGGTTGTCGGTGGCGGCGGTGGTGAGCAGGCCGAGCTGGGTCCAGCGCAGGATGGTGCTGGAGGTGACGCCGAGGCTGGCCGCGAGTTGCCGGCTGGTGAGCAGGTGCCGGGTGCCCGCGGGCCTGCGGGCGGCGGTCTGCTCGGCGGGGTCGGGGCGGTGCTGGCCGGGGTGGAAGAGGCATTCTCCGCGTCCGCTGGTGCGCTGGCCGGTGATCAGGCCGCGCCGGTGCCACCTGCCGATTGTCTGCGGGGTCACCTCGAGGTCAGCGGCGATCTCGCTGATGGTGAGCATGCCGGTGGAGCGGAGCCGGCTGGCGTGGGTGCTCAGGCCGCGTGCGTGGCAGAGCGCGGCGAGGTTCTGCACGGTGAAGGCCCGTCCCCAGCCGCCGGTGATTCCCCGGCCGTTCAGGATCGCGGCGATCTCGTCGAAGGGGTGGTCGTTGAGGAGCTGGCCGGTCAGCTGGACGGTGGCGGGGGCGGTGGTGTGCTGTTCGGTGGCGGTGAGCGGCCGCGGCAGGGTGAGTGTGTGGTGCTGGCCGCCGGTGAAGCGGACCTGGCAGCAGGTGGCGCCGTCGTCGGCCCGGGTGAGGGTGACGTCGGTGACCAGCAGGCGGAGCAGGCGCTTGCGTTCCCGCATGGGGGTGGCCGGGTCGTTCCACAGGGCGGGGAAGTCGCCGGCCAGGGCTAGGACGCGGGCTTGCTGGTCCTCGTCGAGCGCGGCGTCGGTGTCGCGGGCACGGGTGTAGTCGTCGCGGGCTTGGGCGAGCTCGCGCAGGCGGGTGTTCCAGTCGGCTTCCAGGTTGCCGGCCACCAGCCGGTTGGCGGGGTCGACGGCCAGGTAGCGGCGTTGCGCGGTGTCGGCGGCGTTCTGGGCGCGCTGGACGTGGGCGGCGCGGACCGTGTCGGCCTTGCGGGCGTCGGCGGCCAGTTCGGCGGTGACGGCCAGGGCGCTCGCCACCGCGAGTGGGGTGAGGGTGCCGCAGATCAGGGCACTGATCGCGGCGTCGATGCCGGCGCCGGTGATGGCCTGGCAGGCGGGCCGGGCGTTCTGGATCCCGGCGCGCTGGCAATGGTAGGCCGGGACGCGGGTGCGGTCGGCGAGGGTGTGGTAGCCGACGGTCATGCGCCGGCCGCAGCGGCCGCAGATGACCACGCCCTGCAGCAGCGCGCATCCTTCGCGGGCGGGCCCGGCTTTCCGGTCCTCGCCGCGGGAGGCGGCGTTGGCGGCCAGCACGGCCTGGTTCCGCTCGTACTGGGCCCAGGTCAGGTAACCGGGATGGTGATCGCGGATGCACACGATCCAGTCGGCCATTGGCCGCAGGTGGGTGCGGGGGTGCCCGTCCATGCCGGTGCTGGTCTTGCTGCGGCCGTAGGCGTAGGCACCGGCGTAGGCGGGATTGTGCAGGACATCCAGCACATGGTCGTGGGTCAGCGGCTTGAAGTACAGCTCGCCGGCGTGGGGCCCGCCCAGGTGGCGGCCGGGGAAGGTCAGGTTCGCGGCGTTGAAGGCGGCCACCACGGCGCGGGCCGAGCCGGTGGCGGTGAAGGTATCCAGGAGCAGCTGCAGCGCGCCGCGGACTTCGGTGTCGGGGTCGAGCATGACGATGCCGGCGGCGTCGTAGGCCAGGCCGGCCGGCAGGCGGAGTTTCAGTTCGCCGCGGCGGGCCTTGGCCAGCAGGCCTCCTTGCATGCGTGCCCGCAGGAAATGCAGTTCGCTTTCGGCCATGGTCCCTTTGAGGCCGAGCAAGAGGCGGTCGTTGAAGCTGGCCGGGTCATACAAGCCGTCCTCGTCGCAGATCAGGCAGTCGTTGTGCGCACAGATCTTGATGAGCTGCTGCCAGTCGGCCGAGTCGCGGGCCAGCCGGGAGCATTCCAGGCCGAGCACGATCCCGGCACGCCCGAGTGACACCTCGGCGACCAGTTGCCGGAACCCTTCCCGGTCGGCGGCTGAGGCGCCCGAATGGCCCTGGTCGATGCCGGTGATGTGGATGCGCTCGGCCGGCCAGCCCAGCGTGAGCGCCCGGCCCCGCAGGTCGTACTGCCGCGCGGTGGACTCGGTGTTGCTGCCGGCCTGGTAGAGGGTCGACTGGCGGATATAGAGGTAGGCGTCGCGGGACAGCCGGGCGGCGGTCACCTTGGACACGCTGTCACTGCTCATGGCGGGATGGGCTCCTGTCGGGAGGCCGGGGGCGGGAACGGGGATGCGGGGTGCGCCCGGGCACGGGCATGGTGGAGCGTCAGCTGGGCCATCACCGCGATGAGCTGGCTGGTCGCGGCGGGCGGCAGCGCTGGGCAGGCCGAGCCGGCGGGCTCACCTCCTTCCGCCGAGATCGCGGGCAGGGACTGGTCGGGGGCGGATGGGGACCGTTCGGCCTGCGCTTGCGCTGCCGTGCCGTCACGCCGGTCTGCGGGCGGGCGATGGGGGGCCCACGTGGCCGCGGCGGCCATCCAGGCCGCCATCCCCGATGCGGCCAGTACCGCTGCCCCGTACCGCCAGCCGCCGCCGAGCCCGCCGACGGTGATACCGCGCAGCTGCTCGTAGGCGCCAGCGAGCGCAGCCGGGTCCGCGTCCCGCTGGGCGCCATAGCCCCCGGGCTGGGTGCTAGCTGCTTTTGGACGGCTCCTTGTGCTCGTCCCCGGAATCCCGCCGGGCGGCGAGGGCACGCTCGACCGATCGTTTGTGCACGGTGACGCCGAACTCGTCTGCGACGGCCGCGGCCAGCTGCGCTGAGGACAGCGCGGGATCGGCGGCGGCGTGCTGCTCCAGGAAGTCCGTCACCGCGCCGGTGAGCTTGTGCCCGCCCTTGGGACCCGGCTTGGCCGGGATCAGGCCGGCCAGGCCGTGCCCGGCAAGGGCCTTCCTGGCGTTGTAGTAGCTCTGGCGGGCCAGGCCGAACGCCGAGGCGGCGGCGCCCGCGCCCATCTGGCCGGCCTCGACCGCGCGCACCATCTCGTACTTGACCTGGACCAGGTCGGCGGGGTCGAAGAAAGCCCCGGAAGTGAAGGCCGGATCGGTCACCGCCTCCGGATGCGGGTTCAGCGTCCGTGACGCCGCCAGCGAGGCGTCCTTGCCGCGATCCCGGCCTGCCATCATGCCTCCCGCACCCGAATTCCGTCCATGTAATTACGACGCAGAGGCTAACAGCCCGGGCAGCCTTCTGGCAGGCGAAGACAGCAATTGCCGTAACAGCAACGGCAAGGAATCCAGCAAGCCAGATCACCCGGCTGGCATCGTCCCGGGCACACGACAGAATCCCGTGGACACTCACGGCAGAATCTCTTGGGCACCGGCTGCACCGGAACGCAGCCGGGCGACCTCATCGGCCAGCTTCAGCAGATCCGCCGTCCGAAACGGCGCCCGGCCCGCCGCGACCACCACGAACGGATCCACCGGCGCCAGATCGGTCCACTCCGCCGGCAGGCTGACCAGCTCACCGGCGTCACCAAAGACATAGACCCGGTCCGCCCGCCAGTTCCGGCGCCGCTTCACGAACTCCAGGTCCCGCCCGAACCACGGATGGAACGGGTGAACCACACGCACCCACTCTGGGCCGACCTGATCTACCGGTTCATGCGTAGTCGACGACTCGATCGAACG
>DPMS01000528.1 GCA_003541285.1 Actinomycetota bacterium | reverse complement strand
TGATCCCGGTGGCCACCGCCACAATGCCCAGCAGCATGGGGATGTGCGCGAAGAAGTACGCCGGCAGGGCCGGCCCCGGCCGCTGCGATGGACTCGCCGAGGGCGACGATGATCAGCGGGATCAGGGGTGGGGGGCACCGGGCTGGCTGGTCAGGGGACGCCGGGTGAGGATCGGGCATCCCCGCCAGCACCCCGCGTCGCGGGAGCCGGCTGGGCCTGTGCCGCCGTCTCCGCGATGTCGCGCCGGTACCAGCCACCCCTCATCCCGATAGCCGCGGCAGCCTGGTAGGCCACGTTCCGCGCCGTGGCCAGATCAGGGCCGGAGCCGACCACGTCCAGCACCCTGCCGCCTGCCGACACCAGCCGCCCCGCCCCGTCGATGGCCGTTCCCGCGTGCAGGACATGCGCCCCGGCGATGCGTTCGGCCTCATCTATGCCGTTGATGATGTCGCCCGTCACGGGCGCGGCCGGATATCCCTCGGCCGCGATCACCACGGTCACCGCCGCCCCGGGTACCCACCGCAGCGGGCCGAGGCCAGCCAGTGAGCCGGAAGCGGCGGCGGCGAGCAGGCCGGCCAGTGGGCTGGCGAGGCGGTCCAGGACGACCTGGGTCTCCGGGTCGCCGAAACGGGCGTTGAACTCGACCACCCGCACACCCGCCGCGGTCAGGCTCAGCCCCGCGTACAGCAGCCCGTGGTACGGGGTACCGCGCCGGCCCAGTTCCTGGATCGCCGGGTTGATGACGGCGGCCATCACCTCCTCGGCCAGCCCGGGCGCTGCCCAGGGGAGCGGCGCGTAGGCACCCATCCCGCCCGTGTTCGGGCCGGTGTCGCCGTCCCCGGCGCGCTTGAAGTCCTGCGCGGGCAGCAACGGCACCGCGGCCGCGCCATCGGAGAGGGCGAACAGTGATACTTCCTGGCCATCGAGGAACTCCTCGATGACCACGTTGCCGGCCGACCGGGCGTGCGCGAGCGCGGCCTGGCGGTCACTGGTGACCACCACCCCCTTGCCCCCCGCCAGCCCGTCCGCTTTCACCACGTACGGTGGGCCGAACTCCGCCAGCGCGGAGTCCACCTCACCCGCGCTGGCGCAGGTCCGAGAGGCAGCGGTGGGAATACCCGCCGAGGCCATGACCTGCTTGGCGAAGGACTTCGATCCCTCGATCATGGCGGCCTTGCCACCGGGGCCGAAGCAGGCGATCCCGGCTGCGCGGAGTTCGTCGGCGAGCCCCGCCACCAGTGGTGCCTCCGGCCCGATGACGGCCAGATCGGGGGCGGTCGCCCGGGCCAGCGCGGTGACCGCGGCAAGATCGGCCAGGTCCACGGCGTGCACGGTCGCGATCCGCGCGATCCCGGGGTTGCCGGGTCCCGCGTGCAGGTCGGTCACGTCCGTGTCGGCGGCCAGCGCCCGCGCGAGGGCGTGCTCGCGGCCGCCGGACCCGAGGAGAAGGACTCGCACGCCGCGAGCCTACCCGCCATCACCAGCCCGGGCCCGCGTAGCGGCCCCCGGCCGGACCAGGCGCCGCGCTGACGGCAGCAGCGCCGTCAGATCAGCGGGCGCAGTTGCAGGGTCTGGTCGCGGCGCGGCCCGGTGCCGACGGCGGCCACCGGGGCGCCGATGAGATCCTCCACCGCCCGCACGTATGCCTGGGCGTTGCGGGGCAGGCCGGCGAACTCGGTCGCGTCGGACAGGTCCTCCCACCAGCCGTCCAGATACTCGAGGACGGGCGTCGCGTGGTGGAACTCGGTCTGCGTCATGGGAATCTCGGTGTGCCTGGTCCCGTCCACGTCGTAGGCCACGCAGACCGGCACCTTCTCCAGGCCCGACAGGACATCGAGCTTGGTCAGGAAGTAGTCGGTGATGCCGTTCACCCTGGTCGCGTAGCGGGCGATCACCGTGTCGAACCAGCCGGTGCGGCGTGGCCGGCCGGTGGTCACCCCGTACTCGCCGCCGGCCTTGCGCAGCCACTCGCCCTGCTCGTCGAGAAGCTCGGTGGGGAACGGCCCGGACCCCACCCGGGTCGTGTACGCCTTGACGATGCCGATGACCTTGGTGATCCGGGTCGGCCCGATACCCGACCCGACGCAGGCGCCGCCCGCGGTGGGAGAAGAAGAGGTCACGAACGGGTAGGTGCCGTGATCCACGTCGAGCTGGGTCGCCTGGGCGCCTTCGAGCAGGACGGTCCGGCCCTCGTCAAGGGCACGGTTGAGGACGAGGGCGGTGTCGGCGACATAGGGCCGTATCCGCTCTCCGTAGCCGAGGTACTCGGCCACCACCGCGGCCATGTCGATGCCCCGCCGGTTGTAGACCTTGGTGAGCACCTGGTTCTTCTCCCGGAGCACCAGGTCCAGCTTCTGCTCCAGGATCCCCGGGTCGAACAGGTCCTGCACCCGGATCCCGGTCCTGGCCACCTTGTCACCATAGGTAGGCCCGATGCCGCGGCCGGTGGTGCCGATCCGGGCGTTGCCCAGATAGCGTTCGGTCACTTTGTCCAGCGCCCGGTGGTGGGGCATGATCAGGTGCGCGTTGGCGGAGATGAGCAGCCGGTCACAGGGCACACCCCGCTCGGCCAGGCCCTCGATCTCGGCCAGCAGCACCTCGGGGTCGATGACAACCCCGTTGCCGATGACCGGGGTGACCTCGGGAGACAGCACCCCCGAGGGCAGCAGGTGCAGCGCGTAGCTCTCGTCGCCGATGACCACCGTGTGCCCGGCGTTGTTACCGCCCTGGTACCTGACCACGTAGTCGACGCGGTCCCCCAGCAGGTCTGTGGCCTTGCCTTTGCCCTCGTCGCCCCACTGTGCGCCTACCAGCACGATGGCCGGCATCTGACCAGCCCCTTCCCGGCTGCCCGCCTTGCGGAGTCCCGAGGGTACCCCACCATCGGCCCCGCTGGCCGCCTGGCCCTGCGCGGTCAGGATCCCTCGAGTTGTGCTGCCGCCGTGGCGCTGGCCTCCCGCAGGAAGACCTGGCAGCGCTGCGCCTCGTCGTCCTCGCCGATGGATCCCGCGGCCCGGCCCAGCGCGTACAGCGACCGCAGAAAGCCCTGGTTGGGCTCATGCTCCCAGGGGATGGGCCCATGTCCCCGCCAGCCAGCCCGGCGCAGCTGGTCCAGGCCACGGTGGTAACCGGTCCTGGCGTAGGCGTAGGATGCGACGACCTCGCCGCGGGCCATGGCGAGGTCGGCCAGTGTGGCCCAGGCTGCCAGGCAGGCCGGGTGCCCCGCCGCCACCTCGGCCGGATCCGCGCCCTCGGTCAGCAGCGCCGCCGCGGGGTCGGCCGGCAGATGGGTGGCTGGGGGGCCGCCGAGCAGGTTCTGATGCTCCATGACAGCAATCCTGCCGCGCCGCGGTGGCGGCCGGGTCGGGTGGGGGAGTTTGCTGCCCGGGGGCTCGGTAGGTCCGGCGTGTGGACACCAGTCTTCCGGCGGCGGCGAGCGGCACCTTCACCCTCGGTGGCGACACGCCCGTCACCCGGCTCGGCTTCGGCGCGATGCGGATCACCGTGCCGCGCTGCATCCCCATGACGGCATCACCGTCGCCACCAAGGGAGGGCTGGTCCGGGCCGGCCCGGGCGGATGGCATCTCCCACGGGCGTACCGGGGTGGGCCTTCCTCAGGGCAGGCGCTTGCCCGCGGACATGAGGTCCTCGCACGCCCGCACGACACGGGCGGCCATCGCGGCTTCGCCGGCCTTGCCGTAGGCGCGCGGGTCGTAAGCCTTCTTGTCGCCCACCTCGCCGTCCACCTTGAGCACGCCGTCGTAGTGGGTGAACATGTGCGCGGCGATCGGCCGGGTGAACGCGTACTGGGTGTCGGTGTCCACGTTCATCTTGACCGCGCCGTAGGAGATCGCTTCCCGGATCTCGGCCAGCGCCGACCCGGAGCCACCGTGGAAGACCAGGTCGAAAGGCTTGTCCTTGCCGTACTTCGCGCCCACCGCCTCCTGGATGTCCTTGAGCACGGCCGGGCGCAGGGTCACGTGGCCCGGCTTGTAGACGCCGTGCACATTGCCGAACGTGGCGGCCAGGATGTAGCGGCCACGCTCGCCGAGGCCGATGGCCTCCGCGGTGGCGAGCGCATCCTCGGTGGTGCTGTAGAGCTTCTCGTTGATCTCCCCCACGATGCCGTCCTCCTCGCCCCCGACCACGCCGATCTCGAGTTCCATGACCGTGCGCGCCTGTGCGCATTCGTCGAGGAGCCCGGAGGCTATGGCGAGGTTCTCGGCGAGCGGCACCGCGGAGCCATCCCACATGTGGGACTGGAACAGCGGCTCCTCACCCCTGGCGACCCGCTCCTTGGACAGGGCGACCAGCGGGCGCATGAAGCCGTCCAGCTTGTCCTTGGGGCAGTGGTCTGTGTGCAGGGCGATGTTCACCGGGTACCTCACGGCCACGCTGCGTGCGAAGTGCGCGAACGCGATCGACCCGGTGACCATGTCCTTGACCGCCGAGCCCGACAGATATTCGGCGCCGCCGGTGGAGATCTGCACGATCCCGTCGCTCTCGGCGTCGGCGAATCCGCGCAGGGCGGCATTCAGCGTCTGGCTCGACGTCACATTGATCGCCGGGTAGGCGAAGCCTTTCTCCTTGGCCCGGTCGAGCATCTGCGCGTAGACCTCTGGCGTCGCGATAGGCATGACGGTCGGCTCCCTGTCTCGTCGCGTGCCTTCAGTATCGGGGACGGTGCTTGCCTTGGGCAGGCCAGGGCCGGGATGCGTGCGTAAGAAGGGGTTTTGGCTCCCGCCGGAGCGAGGCTGCGCCGCCGCCGCTGGGCACCCGGCGGGTGCCGCGCCGGGGTCCGGTGACACACCGCAGTAGTAAAGGTGGTCTTAAGCTCTGCGGCCAGCGGCCAGGGCACCCGCCTGGATGCTGTACAACAGTGGACTATGCAGAGTTTTCTCATGCACTGGGGCCTGGCCGCGGTCTTCCTGTTCGGATTTCTGGAGGCGTGCTGCGTCCCGATTCCCTCCGAGATCACCTTTGGTTTCGCAGGGGTCCTTGCCGGCGAGGGACGCCTCAGCATCGTCGCCGTGATCGCTGTTGGGACGATCGCCGAACTTCTCGGCTCGTTCGTCTCCTACGGCGCGGGACGCGCTGGCGGCCGCCCTCTGGTGCACAGGTTCGGCCGCTACCTGCTCGTGACGCAGTCCGACATCGACCGGGCGGAGCGTTTCGTGGCGGGCAGGGGCGTATGGGCGGTGCCCCTCGGCCGGGCACTGCCGGTCGTGCGCACGTTCGTGTCCATCGTGGCGGGCATCATCGAAGTGCCCCCGATGCTGTTCGGCGTCCTCAGCCTGATCGGGACCGCGATCTGGGTGACCGCGATCTCCCTGCTCGGGTACAGCCTCAGCAGCACCTGGCTGAGTATCGAGCACGGCATCAAGCTCGCCGGGTACGGGATCGCCGCACTGGTGGTGCTCGCCATCGCTGCCTTCATCTTGCACCGGCTGCGGGAAGTCCGGCTGGAGGCGGCCGGGGCGCGTGAGGTCAGTGGCGGGCGTGAGCCTCAGCCGAGGCCCAGGTCGCCGATGTCGTAAGCGGCGCGGAAGGGCAGCCCGGACGCCGTCACCCGGTCCCTGGCACCCCGTTCCACGATCACTGCGACGCCGACCACCTGGGCGCCTGCCTCGCGCAATGCGTCCACGGCGGCGAGCACCGAGGCGCCGGTCGTTGAGGTGTCCTCCACCGCCAGCACCTTGCGCCCGGCGACGTCAGGGCCCTCGATCCGGCGCTGGAGTCCGTGGGTCTTCTCCGCCTTGCGGACGACGAAGGCGTCGAGGGTTCTGCCCTGGCCGGCGGCGGCGTGCATCATCGCACTGGCGACCGGGTCGGCCCCCAGTGTCAGGCCGCCGACGGCGTCGTAATCAAGGTCGGCGGTGGCCGCCAGCATGACCCTGCCCGCCAGCGGGGCGGCCTGCCCGCTGAGCAGCACCCGCCGCAGGTCGATGTACCAGGTCGCGTGCTGTCCAGAGGACAGCACGAAATCGCCGTGCACCACGGCCTTGTCCTTGATCACGCGCAGGAGTTCGTCGCGGTCGTTCACGGACTGCGAGCCTACCCAGCCGCCATAGCGCAGGCCCACCCGGGCATTCTGAACTGGGCGTGGGCGGTCACAGCGAGGCGAGGATCTCCTGCTCGCGGTCGGCGTCGAGGCCGATCCCGGGGAGCCGTGCGAACTCGGAGACGGGCCTGTTCTGGCTGGCAGCATCCTGCAGCATCCAGTGCCACGTGTCGCTGACCGTGTCCAGGAGCGGGCGGTAGCGGATGCCAGTCCGCAGCGCCCGGTCCCCGGAGACCTGCCAGGTCGCGGCCAGTTCGGGGATGCCCGGCGCCCACATGGGAAGCTCCATCCAGGGTTCCACGCCTGCCGCCAGCAGGACCGGGTCAGCCGTCCAGCGCAGCTCCAGATCGGCCGTGCGCTGTGGCGCTGTGACCTCCGCGCAGGTCGCAAGCAGGTCACCGAAGGTGGTCCCGGCTGCGCCCGGCACATTCACGATGCCGGGGATCCCACGCCGGGTGTTGCCGGTCAGCCAGGCGGCGAGGTCGCGTGCGTCGGTCAGCCGCAGCGGGGCATCGGGCGAGCCGGGAGCGATCATGGGACCGCCCCGCGCGACCCTGCTGAGCCACCACGGAAGCCGTCCCACGTTCTCGTGCGGTCCCAGGATGAGGCCCGGCCTGGCGATCAGGCTCCGGCCCGGCATCGCTTCCTGGACGGCCCGTTCGCAGCCCGACTTGAGCTGCGGGTACCCCAGCGACTCCACGGTGCCTGCGGCGTCGGCCGGGCAGTCATGGACGGCCGACGCCTCGGTGACCGGGGCGGCCGGGTAATCCCGGTAGACCGAGATGGTGGACACATAGGTGTAGTGACCCACATGCCCGGCGAGCAGCTGGGCGCATGCGGCGACGTGCACAGGGGCGATCGTCGAGGTGTCGATGACCGCGTCCCAATCCCGCTCCGCAAGCTGGAGCAGATCCGGGAAGCTGGTACGGTCTCCCTGCAGCACCTCGGCGCCCGGCCGGGGATGGCCGCTCAGCCCCCGTGCGAAGGTCGTGACGTCGTAGCCACGGCTGATCGCTTCGTCCACGATGGCTCGCCCGAGGAAGCGGGTGCCCCCGAGAACAAGAAGTCGCATGACTGGGATCCTGCCCGGCCGTGCACGCCGGCGGCGATGGTTCCGCCAACAGCGGACTTCTTGTCTCCTGCGGGTTGCCGCGATCTGTGCGCAGTCCATCACGGCGGCGGCTATGCGCTGGTAACGTCTCGCGTCGACGGGAAGGACGGTGTCGCGTGGATCGGTGCGCGCTGTTCGTGGACGCGGGCTACGTGCTGGCAGATGGTGCGATGGCTGTCCACGGGACCCGCCACCGGGAGTCAGTTTCCTGGAACTATGCGGGCATTCTCCAGTTCCTCGGGAACGTGGCCCGGGACCGGACCGGGCTGCCGCTGCTGCGCTGCTACTGGTACGAGGCGACCGTGGAAGGCAGGCGGACACAGGAACACGACGCGCTCGCCGACCTGCCCGGGGTGAAGCTCCGCCTGGGCCGGATGCGGCCGGGCCGGCGTGAGGGTGTGGAGAGCGAGATCCACCGCGACCTGACCGCCCTGGCCCGCAACGGTGCGGTAAGCGACGCGCTGGTGGTCAGCGCCGAGGAAGGCCTGGCCCAGGTCATCTCGGACGTTCAGGACCTCGGGGTGCGGGTCACCATCGTGCACATCACGGTGGACGGCAACTGGACGATCTCCCGGGCGCTCCGGCAGGAATGCGACGACATCATCGAGATCGGTGAGGCGCATCTCCGCCCCTACGTGGACCTCGTGGTGGGGGCCGAACCGTTCAGGGATGATGAGCGCCGGGCCGTGGGCGCGTACCCGGGCCGGGTGCTGACGAACGGCCACGGGCCGGTAGGTGCCCTCGGTCATCAGCACGCGCTGCCGGCCGGCTCGCGTTCGGCCCCGCCCGAGATCTACACGGCTCCGGTCATCGCGGACTACCAGCGCGCGGCCCAGCCGGCCGTCAACGGGCACCCCGGTTCCCTCCAGTCGGCTGACCAGTCCGGCCCGATCGGTGGGGTCATGCCGCAACGCCAGCCGGGTTCCCTCCCGTCAGCTAATGACTCCGGCCCGACCGGTGGGGCCGTGCAGCCGGCGCAGCAGGGTGGTGGCCAGTCCGGCCAGCCCTCTGCCATCCACCAGTCCCCCCCCGTTCAGGATGCCGGCAGCCCGCAGGGCATGCCTGTGATGCCCGGCGTCCCGGCGCCCACCGGGATGCCGCCGCAGCCGGGGATGCAGGCCGGCCAGTCCGCCGCCCCGGGCATGCAGGCCGGCCAGCCCACCGCTCCCGGCATGCAGGCCGGCCAGCCCACCGCTCCCGGATCGCCGGGTGCCCACACTCAAGTCCCGCAGATGCCGCAGCCGGGGGCCGGGGCACCGGGAATGGCCGGCCAGCCTGGTATGCAGCAGCCCGCGCCGATGCCTTCACCGCCCGCCCAGCCTGCTCCGCACAACTCCGCGGCCATGCGGACGCAGTCGGCCATGCAGCAGCCATCCATGATGCAGCAGCCACCTGGCATGCAGCCGCCCCCCCGCTCGGGCCAGCCTGTACCAGCCGGGTCCGGAGGCCCGTCCGGCGTGATCGGGCAGCCCGGGCCACAGCCACCGGTTCCGGCGGGTCCCGCGGGTGCGTCCCCGCTGCAGCGCGGCCCAGCGGGCTCGCAGGCCGGCCAGCCGGCCTACCCGGCGCCGCCACCCATGGGGTACCAGGGCACCGGGCCCGATGTCTCTGGTGCGCAGGGCGGGAACGGGCCAAGGCCGGCCATGGCGGGCACGCAGCCCGCCCCGGCGCTGACCGGCCCGCCGGGTCCCCCGATGCCAGGCCATGCCGGGCCAGCGGGCCCGGGTGGGCCAGCCGGGCCCACGGGGCAGCAACTTCACGGTGCGGTGCGTACGTACCCGTCGGCAGGCCCCACCGGGCGCTTCGCGCGTGGGCCGCAGGACCAGCGGGCGCAACAGCAATTCCCCGGCGCACCGGCTGACCCTGCCGATGCCGGGTCTGCCTACGTGCCGCAGCAGGGCCCTTACAGCGGCCCGCAGCCGGCCGCCCAGCACGCCCCGGTACCGCAGCCAGCGGCCGTTTCCCTCGCGGACGCGGTGCAGTCCGCACATGGCGAGGGCTTCAATTTCGGCCAGTCGGTGGCACGTGACGCGCCGGCGCTCTGGCTGGAAGCGGTGCTCGCCCGCAAGCCGCGCATGCCATCCGACCTGGAAGCACGGCTGCTGCAGGATTCGGCCCTGCCGATCGACTCCCTTCTTCACGACGAGGTGCGGCACGCGTTGCGCCGTGGCTTCTGGGACGCCCTGGAGCGGGCCCGCCACTAGGGCGTGTCCAGCTCCCCTGGGGCGTGCCCGGCCAGGGCAGGGCACCCAGGGCCGTGTTCCGCGGATCTGCGGACTGTGCGCTCACCGGAGGGCGGCGCAGCACGCGGAATCCCCGCCCGCATCGCCCTCTTGGCCAGGTTTCCTCCGCGCCGGGCTGCGTTGCGGCGTTGGTACCGCATCCATGATGGGTACCTTGTCTTTCGTGGGTGTACTAAGCCGTGAGGCTTTTGACGCAATCGAATTTGACGCCGCAGCCACGGGCGATCACCGGGCAGCGGCGCAGGAAATGACACAGCTGGCTGACACCGGCACCCAGACAGCGGGGATGCCTCGTGCCGAGGCATACATGCGGGCAGGCGAACAATGGCTGCTCGCCGATGAGCCTGCCGCCGCGGCCAATGGTTTCATGCGCGCGATCGAGGACGGCGGCCCCTCCTCCGTCGATCCGCGGGTGCAGTTGACGCGGGCGCTGTTCATGATGGGCGAAACGGGAGAGGCCGAATCGCTGCTCGCCCGGCTGGCGGCCGAACCGCCACGCGATCCGCGGATGTGCGACCTGCTGGCCGAGCTGCTGGCAGAGCGCTCCGACATGATAGGGGCGCTTGCCTGGGCGAACGCTGGGGTCCAGTTGTGCCTGGGTTATGACCCGGGCCCGGTGGCCCTCGGTCCGGAAGCGGAGGAACCCGCGGGGAACCCCGAAGTGCCCGGCAGTGGCGCCTCCGGGCGGGATCCCGCCGACCGGGCGCGGAGCCTGCCCAGCGCTGACCGGGCCGAGTTGCGGCTGCTCCTCAGCTTGCGCTTCCGGATCCGTAACGACATCGGGCTGCCGGAGGACGCCTATGACCGGCTACTCGACGATTTGCCGTCGGAGCCGGGTTCCGTCGCCGGCTTACCGGCGGAAACCACCAGCGAATCCGACGCGGCATCGAGGTCGACCAGGACTGTGTCCCCGTCGGTGATCCCGCCCGCGAGCAGCGCCCGGGCGAGCTGGTCGCCGATCGCGCTCTGGACCAGGCGGCGCAGCGGCCGGGCGCCGTAGACGGGATCGAATCCGGTCAGCGCCAGCCACTCGCGCGCCGCCGGGGAGACGGTGAGGGTGAGCCTGCGGTCGGCGAGCCGCCGGGCCAGCAGGGCAACCTGAAGATCGACGATCTGCGAGAGTTCCGCGGTGGTCAGGGCATCGAACAAGATCACGTCGTCGAGCCGGTTGAGGAACTCGGGCTTGAACGTCGCCCGGACGACACTCATGACGGCCTCGCGTTTCGCCTCCTCGTTCAGTGCCGGGTCGGCGATGAACGCCGAACCGAGGTTTGAGGTGAGGATCAGGATCGTGTTGCGGAAGTCCACCGTGCGGCCCTGCCCGTCGGTGAGCCTGCCGTCATCGAGGACCTGCAGGAGGATGTCGAAGACTTCCTGGTGTGCCTTCTCCACCTCGTCAAGGAGCACCACGCAGTAGGGGCGCCGCCGCACCGCCTCGGTCAGCTGGCCGCCCTCCTCGTAGCCGATGTAGCCGGGTGGGGCGCCCACCAGCCGCGCGACCGAGTGCTTCTCGCCGTACTCGCTCATGTCGATACGGATCATGGCCCGCTCGTCGTCGAAGAGGAATTCGGCGAGCGCTTTCGCCAGCTCGGTCTTGCCCACTCCGGTTGGCCCGAGGAACAGGAACGATCCGGTCGGCCGGTCCGGATCGGCCACGCCAGCCCGGGACCTGCGCACTGCGTCCGATACCGCAGCGACCGCCTGCGCCTGCCCGATGAGCCGTTTCCCGAGCTCGGATTCCATTCGCAGCAGCTTGCCGGTCTCACCCTCGAGCAGGCGGCCCGCCGGGATGCCGGTCCATGACGAGACGACGTCGGCGACGTCGTCGGGGCCGACCTCCTCCTTGACCATCGGCGCTTCCGCCGGGCCTGCTATGGTCACCGCTGCCCGGGCGGCCCCGTCCTCGCCGGCCAGGGCGGAGGCTGCCGCGAGTTCGGCTTCCAGCGCCGGAATCTCCCCGTACATGATCCGGGAGGCGGTCTCGAAATCCGCGTCACGCTGGGCCCGCTCGGCCTGCCCGCGCAGATCATCGAGGCGCTGCTTGAGCTCGCCGACCTTGTTCAGGCTGGCCTTCTCCCGCTCCCAGCGGGCGACCAGCGCGGTCAGCTGCTCCTGCCGGTCGGCAAGGTCCGCGCGGAGCCGCTCCAGGCGCTCCTTGCTGGCGGGATCGGCTTCCCGTGCCAGCGCCATCTCCTCCATCTTCATCCGGTCCACGGTGCGCTGCAGTTCGTCAATCTCGACCGGGCGGGAATCGATTTCCATCCGCAGCCGCGAGGCGGCTTCGTCGACCAGGTCAATGGCCTTGTCCGGGAGATAGCGCGCGGTGATGTAGCGGTCCGAGAGGGTGGCGGCCGCGACCAGCGCGGCGTCGGAAATCTGGACCTTGTGGTGCGCCTCGTAGCGCCCCTTGAGACCACGCAGGATGGCGATCGTGTCCTCGACCGAGGGTTCCCCGACGAAGACCTGCTGGAAGCGGCGTTCCAGTGCGGGGTCCTTCTCGATTCGCTCGCGGTACTCATCGAGGGTGGTGGCGCCCACCATCCGCAGCTCGCCCCGGGCCAGCATCGGCTTGAGCATGTTCCCGGCGTCCATCGCCCCCTCGGCCGCGCCGGCACCTACGACGGTGTGCAGTTCGTCGATGAACGTGATGACCTGGCCTTCGCTCTCCTTGATCTCGTTGAGCACGGCCTTGAGGCGCTCTTCGAACTCGCCGCGGTACTTCGCGCCGGCGACCATCGCGCTCAGGTCGAGTGCGACCAGCCGCTTCCCGCGCAGCGACTCGGGCACGTCCCCGGCGACGATCCGCTGCGCCAGGCCTTCGACCACGGCGGTCTTGCCGACACCCGGCTCCCCGATCAGGACCGGGTTGTTCTTCGTCCGGCGGGACAGGACCTGGATCACCCGCCGGATCTCGGTGTCCCGGCCGATCACCGGATCGAGGTTGCCGTCGCGTGCACGCTGGGTGAGGTCGACCCCGTATTTCTCCAGTGCCTGGTAGGTGCCTTCCGGGTCTTCCGAGGTGACGCGGGCATGGCCCCGCACCTTCTCGAAAGCGTCAAGCAGCACGTCTGGCTTGGCTCCCGCCCTGCGCAGCACGTCTGCCGCCTGGCCGCCGTCGGCTGCCAGGCCGACCAGCAGGTGCTCGGTGGAGATGTACTCATCACCTAGTTCCCGCGCACGCTTGGCCGCCGTCGCGATGGTGGCCAGCACCGGCCTCGACATGTCTGGTGCGCTGACGGTGGCCCCCGCCGCACGGGGTAGCTTGGCCAGCTGCTCACCGGTGTCCGCCAGGACGGCGGCGGGGTCGGCCCCGATCGCGCGCAGCAACGGAGCCGCCGTCCCGCCGCTTTGCCCGATCAGGGCTGCGAGCAGGTGCAGCGCATCCACGTGCGGGTTGCCCTCAGCGGTCGCTCGCCTGACCGCGTCCGACAGCGCCTCCTGGCTCTTGCGGGTCAGCTTGTCGTCCATCAGGTGCTTCCCGAATGTCGGTGGTTAGTTGGGTGAATGAGGCAATGGCCCCGGTCTGTCATGCCGACTCGGCGGAAACACCGGGGTCGGTGCCCAGGTCCGCGTCGGCCCGCAGGGCCACAGCGGTGGGACTGCCGGGGCCGGGCACGTCGCCGGGGTCGGCGGCTGGCAAGCCTGGGCGCTGCACATCCGCCGCTGGCTCCGGCTCCGGCTGTGGCCTGCCGCCCGATCCGCCCTGGTCTCGCACCGGGACCAGTTCGGCGCCGGCCCCGCGGTTGCGCAGCAGCCCGGCGAGCCGGGCGGCCACCGCCCGGGTCGACTCCAGTTCCATGCGCAGCTGTGACACCTCGGCGGTCATCTCGGCGAGCACCTCGCGGAACCGCTGCAGCTCGTGTTCCAGCTCCAGGATCCGCTTGATGCCCGAGAGGTTGACGCCCTCACCTGACAGCCGCTGGACCTCGCGCAGGACCAGGATGTCGCGCAGCGAATACCGGCGGCTCTGCCCGGCGGTACGGCCGGGGGAAACCAGTCCTACCTTGTCGTAGGCGCGCAGCGTCTGCGGGTGCAGGCCGGAGAGCTGAGCCGCGACCGAGATCACGTACACGGGCGTATCGTCGGACATCTCGAACGGGCTGCTCATCACGTCACCTCCCACACGCGCTGGGCGCTGCTCGCCGGCCTGCTCTCATCACGTCTGCCTCGCCCGCCGCAGCAGGTCTTCCCGCGGGTCCTCACCGGCGGTCGCCTCGCGGAAGGACTCAAGCGCATCCCTGGCCGCCGAGTTCAGGTTCTGCGGCACCTGGATGGCGACCGTGACGAGGAGGTCGCCGATGGTTCCATCCGGGCGCCGCGCACCCTTGCCCCGGACCCGGAATGTCCGCCCGTTCGGGGTGCCTGCCGGGATGCGGACGCTAACCGGCGTACCCCGGTGGGAGGGCACCTTGATCTCCGCGCCGAGCGCCGCCTCCGGGATGGTGATGGGCACGGTCACGGTGAGGTTGTGGCCGCTGCGCCCGAACACCGGGTGCGGTGTCACATGCACCCGCACGTAGAGGTCCCCGGCGGGGCCGCCCCGCTCGCCGGGTGCGCCCTTGCCCTTGAGCCTGATCCGCTGCCCATCGGCGACGCCGGCGGGGATCCGGGCCTGGATGTTGCGCGAGCTCATGGCGCGGCCGCTGCCTGAGCATGCCGGGCAGGGGTCATCGACCACGAGGCCGCGTCCCCGGCACTCCCGGCAGGGTTCGGAGAACGCGAAGCTGCCCAGGTTCCGGCTGGACTGGCCGGTTCCCTCACAGGAAGGGCAGACCCGGGGCACGGTCCCCGCCTTGGCCCCGGTGCCATGGCAGGTCGGGCACGGTCCCTCACCGGTCAGGCGCAGCGATACGGTGGCGCCGTCGATGGCGTCACCGAAGCCCAGCGTGGTCTCCGTCTCCACGTCCGCGCCACGGCGGGGCCGCGCCTGAGTGCCCCCACGCCCGCCGAACATCCCGCCCAGCAGGTCGCCCAGGCGTCCCCCGCCGCCAGCGCCGCCGGTGCCGCCAGCGCCGCCGAACAGGTCGCCCAGGTCGAACCCACCGAAACCGCCCTGGCCGCCGGCTCCGGGGGTGCGGAAACCGCCACCACCGAACAGGGAGCGCGCCTCGTCGTACTCCTTGCGCCGCTTGGAGTCGGACAGCACGTTGTAGGCCTCGGAGATCTCCTTGAACCGTTCCTCGGCTTTGGCATCCCCCTTGTTGGCGTCGGGGTGGTACTTGCGGGCGAGTTTGCGGTACGACTTCTTGATCTCGTCCGCGGTCGATGTCTTGGAGACGCCGAGGATCTTGTAATAGTCCTTCTCGAGGTAGTCCTTCGTGCTCACCGGCGTCTCCGGACGTTAGTCGTGGTCCGCACGGGACTCCTGCGAGTCGGCCGGGCCAGCTGGCCCACCGGGCCCGTGGTCCTCCTCGGGTTCGCCAGGCTCGGCGACGGCCACTCTGGCCGGGCGCAGGACGCGGTCACCCACCCGGTATCCGGGCTGCAGGATCTGGACACAGGTCGCCTCGGTCACGTCGGGGGAGTAGGAGTGCATCAGCGCTTCGTGCACCTTCGGGTCAAACGGCTCGCCCTGCTCCCCGAAGCTGTCCAGCCCTAGTTTGGTCACCGCGGCTTCCAGCGATTCGGCGACTGACTTGAATCCGCCGACAAGTTCCCCGTGCTCGCGTGCACGGCCGATGTCGTCCAGCACCGGCAGCAGCCCGGAGAGCACGTTGGCCAGGGCCTGCTCCCGCACCGCTATCCGGTCCCGCTCGACGCGCTTGCGGTAGTTGGCGTATTCAGCGGTCACCCGCTGGAGGTCGGCGGTGCGCTCGGCAAGCTGGTCAGCCACCTGGCGGTCAGCTGCCGCTGCCTCCTCGCGGCCGGGCTCCTCAGCCCGCTGTCCAGGCGCCGCCCCGGCTGCGGGTGACGGCGCCGGCTCCCCGCCGGCCGCGGTCCCCTCCAAGCCGGGCGTGCCGCCCGGCTTGGAGGCCGCGTGCCTGCCCGGCCTGGGCTTACCGGCCGCAGAACCGCGGGCCGCTGTCGCCGGCCCGCGGGGCGCGCCCGCCTGCTGGGCCTGGCCTGTCCGCCCGGGATCCCTGACCTGGCCGGTCACCGGATCGATCCGCCTGTGGTCGCGGATCACCGGCCCTGAGTTGGTCTCCTCCGGTGAGCTCATCAGGCGGCGCCACCTTCTTCGCCCGGCTTCTCCTCGTCCACGATCTCGGCCTCGACGACCTCATCGTCCGACGTCTCGCCGGCAGCGTGGCCGCTGGCGCCGCTTCCGGCGCTGGCCTGGGACTGGGCGTAGATGGCGGTGCCCATCTTCTGGCTGACCTGCGCGGTCTTCTCGGTCGCTTCCTTGATCGCGTCGACGTCGGTCCCCTCGAGTGCCTTCTTGAGGTCGGCGATCGCCGCCTCCACCTCGGACTTGATGTCGGCGGGGATCTTCTCGGTGTTCTCGGCGACGAACTTCTCGGTCGAGTAGACGAGGGTGTCCGCACGGTTGCGGACCTCTGCCTCCTCCCGGCGCCTGGCGTCCTCCTCGGCGTACTTCTCCGCCTCGTCCACCATCCGCTGGATGTCATCCTTGGCCAGCGCGGACCCGCCGGTGATGGTCACCGACTGCTCCTTGCCGGTGCCGAGGTCCTTGGCGGAGACGTTGACGATGCCGTTCGCGTCGATGTCGAAGGCGACCTCGATCTGCGGCACGCCGCGCGGCGCCGGGGCGAGGCCGGCGAGCTCGAACATGCCGAGCTTCTTGTTGTAGGCCGCGATCTCCCGCTCGCCCTGGTAGACCTGGATCTGGACCGAGGGCTGGTTGTCGTCAGCGGTGGTGAAAATCTCCGAGCGCTTCGTCGGGATGGTCGTGTTGCGCTCGATGAGCTTGGTGAAGATGCCGCCCTTGGTCTCGATGCCCAGCGACAGCGGGGTCACATCCAGCAGCAGGACGTCCTTGACCTCGCCCTTGAGCACACCGGCCTGCAGGCAGGCGCCGACCGCGACGACCTCGTCGGGGTTGACGCCCTTGTTGGGCTCCTTGCCGCCGGTCAGTTCCTTGACCAGCTCGACCACGGCGGGCATCCGGGTCGAGCCACCGACCAGCACAACGTGGTGAATGTCGGACAGCTTGACACCGGCGTCCTTGATCACCTGCTTGAACGGCCCCTTGCAGCGGTCGAGCAGGTCGGAGGTCATTTTGACGAACTCCGCGCGCGTGAGCTTGGAGTCCAGGTGCAGCGGGCCCTGCTCGGAGTGGGTGATGTAGGGCAGGTTGATCGTTGTCTCCGACGAGCCGGACAGCTCGATCTTGGCCTTCTCGGCCGACTCCCGCAGCCGCTGCAGCGCCATCTTGTCCTTGGACAGGTCGATCCCGTAGCCGTTCTTGAAGTCCTGCACCAGCCAGTCCACGATCCGCTGGTCCCAGTCATCCCCACCGAGGTGGTTGTCGCCACTGGTCGCCTTCACCTCGACCACGCCCTCGCCCACTTCCAGCAGGGACACGTCGAAGGTGCCGCCACCAAGGTCGAAGACGAGAATCGTGGCCTCGTTCTCCTTCTCCAGGTGGTAAGCGAGCGCGGCGGAGGTCGGCTCGTTGATGATGCGCAGCACGTTCAGCCCGGCGATCTGGCCGGCTTCCTTGGTCGCCTGCCGCTGCGCGTCGCTGAAGTAGGCAGGCACCGTGATCACCGCGTCGGTGATCGTCTCGCCCAGGTAGGCCTCCGCGTCCCGCTTGAGCTTCTGCAGGACGAAGGCGCTGATCTGCTGGGCGGTGAACTTCTTGTCATCGATCTTGACGGTCCAGTCGGTACCCATCTGCCGCTTGACCGACCTGATCGTCCGGTCGACGTTGGTCACCGCCTGCCGCTTGGCGACTTCCCCGACGAGCACTTCCCCGTTCTTGGCGAAGGCGACAACGGACGGGGTGGTCCGCGAGCCCTCCGCGTTGGCGATGACCGTGGGCTCCCCGCCTTCCAGGACAGCGACGACGGAGTTGGTCGTCCCGAGGTCAATCCCTACCGCACGTGCCATGAGTAGTCCTTGTGTGTGATGGTGAACGAAAAGTTGAGCGTTGTCGACGCAAGTTTGCCACTATGCTGGGCGATCGTCAAATGAGTTGAGCCGGGTCAGCTCAACTTTGGCCGCCGCGCATGACGGCCTCGCCCGGGATCACCATGATCGTGGTTGGCTGCATGCACTCCTGGCATGATCACCTGGCGAGCCGGCTGCGACGTACGCTGGCACGGAACGTCTCCGGGAGGTCCGCGTGGTTGTGCGAATCGTAATCGGGCTGGCACTGACGGTGGCCGCATTCGCCCTCGCTGGCCGGCGGTTGTGGTGGCTGTACCGGGTCGGCAGGACCGGGCAGCCGGCGCCGGAGCGCACCGCGGCGGTCCGCCAGCATCCGGGCCGCGACGCGGAGGTCCAGGCCACCGAGGTGATCGGCCAGCGCAAACTGCTGCAGTGGACGGTGCCGGGTGTCGCCCATGCGCTGACGTTCTGGGGCTTCATCGTCTTGCTGCTGACGATCCTGGAGGCCTACGGCGACCTGTTCTCCCGGACGTTCGCGATCCCGTGGATCGGCCACTGGGCATTCACCGGCTTCATCGAGGACCTGTTCGCGGCCGGGGTGCTGGGCGGGATCATCGCGTTCGCGGTCATCCGGCTGCGCACCGACCCCAAACGCCTTGGCCGTGACTCGCGGTTCTCCGGTTCGCACACCGGCGCCGCCTGGCTGGTGCTGGCGGGGATCTTCCTGGTGGTCGCGACCTTGCTGCTCTACCGGGGCGCGCAGATCAACACCGGGGTCTTCCCCTACGCCCACGGCGCGTTCGCGTCCCAGATCGTCGGGCACTGGCTCGCCCCGCTGGGGACGGGCGTGAACAGCGTGCTGGAAACGGTGTTCGTGCTGGCCCAGCTCGCGGTCGTGCTCGGGTTCCTGGTGTTCGTCACCTACTCCAAGCACCTGCACATCATGCTGGCCCCGCTGAACGTCCTGTTCTCCCGCCGCCCCAACGGCCTGGGCGCCCTGCAGCCGATGCGCTCGGGCGGCAGGGTGCTCGACTTCGAGGAAGCCGACCCCGACACCGACGTCTTCGGCCGCGGCAAGATCGAGGACTTCACCTGGAAGGGCCTGCTGGACATGGCTACCTGCACCGAGTGCGGGCGGTGCCAGTCGCAGTGCCCGGCGTGGGCGACCGGCAAGCCGCTCTCACCGAAGATGCTCATCCTTGACCTGCGCGACCACGCACTCGCCAAGGCGCCCTGGCTGCTCGCGGCCAGCGACGAGGAAAGGGAGAAGCTGCCCGGCCACATCAAGAAAGAAGCCGAACGCCCGCTGGTGGGTGATGCCGCTGCCAACGGGGTGATCGACCCTGACGTGCTCTGGTCGTGTACGAACTGCGGCGCGTGTGTGCAGGAGTGCCCGGTCGACATCGAGCACGTCGACCACATCTCTGATCTGCGCCGCCATCAGGTGCTGATCGAGTCGGCGTTCCCGGTGGAAGCGGCGGGGATGCTGAAGAACCTGGAGAACAAGGGCGACCCGTGGGGCATGGGCGAAGCCCGGCGGGCCGAGTGGATCACCGAACTCGACTTCGAGGTCCCGGTCGTGGACGGGCCGATCGGGGACGACGTGGAGTACCTGTTCTGGGTCGGCTGCGCCGGTGCGCTCGAAGACCGGGCCAAGAAGACCACCAAGGCCATCGCCACCCTGCTGCACACCGCCGGGGTCAGCTTCGCGGTGCTCGGCCCGGCTGAGACCTGCACCGGGGACCCGGCGCGGCGGATCGGCAACGAGTTCGTCTACCAGATGCTCGCCCAGCAGAACATCGAGACGCTGAACGAGGCCGCCCCGAAGACGATCGTCGCGTCGTGCCCGCACTGCTTCAACGCGATCGCCAACGAGTATCCCCAGCTTGGCGGGAACTACCAGGTGGTACACCACACCCAGCTGCTAGCGAAACTCGTCGAGCAGGGCAAGCTCACTCCGGTCGGCCCGGTGGCCGAGAAGATCACCTACCACGACCCGTGCTTCCTGGGCCGGCACAACAAGGTCTTCTCCCCGCCCCGGGAAATCATGGAGCAGGTCCCTGGCGTGCAGGCGCAGGAGATGCACCGCTGCAAAGACCGCGGATTCTGCTGCGGCGCGGGCGGCGCCCGGATGTGGATGGAGGAG
>DPMS01000870.1 GCA_003541285.1 Actinomycetota bacterium | reverse complement strand
CGGCTGCACGGCGCACCATCGATGGCGAACCCGGCGCAGGCGGGTGAGGCGCAGGCGGGTGAAAGGTCCAGACCTCTGCCTCCCGGCGGGGGACCTTAGGCCCTGAGCGCAGCACGTCCGGGGCGAGCACGGTGGGCTCATGTTCGCTGGCTATGAGGTCACCATCGAGGTCCCCTTTGAGATGGCCGCCGCACGGCTGGCCAACCTGCTGCACCGGGGCGCTGTGAGCAGTGTCTGCGAAGGCGCCTACCAGGACGGGCTGGCGGTCGTGCTGCGGGTCGGCCCGTTCGGCGGCAGGCGGGGGTTCTCCAAGCTGGTGCGGGTGTGCTTCGCGGAACCGGTCCGCCGCGGTGCCACGATCACGGTGCCGATGCGCTGGGAGGCGACCGGTGCGGTGGGGGAACTGTTCCCCGTGCTGGATGCCGACCTGATCGTGGCCCGCCACGGTGACGGCCAGACCTTGCTGGCACTCACGGGCTCCTACCGGCCGCCGTTCGGCCGGACCGGGGCCGTGCTCGACGAGGCGATCATGCACCGTCTCGCCACCGCGACGATCCGCTCCCTCCTGGCAGGCCTCTCCGGCGCCATCACCCACCCAGTACCACAGCACCAGCCAGCCCTTGAGGCGGGAACACCCTGGCCGCAGCCAGCCACCGAGCCAGACCAGCCCTGATGCGCTCCCACCACCTCCCTGCCCGCCTGCTGGGAGCCCTAGCCGGAGCCGGTCCCGGGCCATATGGCCCGGGAGTGGCAGCCCCCAACCGCCGCTCCCGTGACCGCCCGGCCTGGGCCGGCCCGGCCGCCAGCTGATAGCGGCGCGTTCAGCCGTCCGCCGGGCGACTCCGCTGGCTACCAGCATGCCCGTCAGCCAGTGGCCGCCCGCCACACTGCGCGGAGGGCCGCCGCCAGCGGCGGCAGCGACGCTGCGAAGCCATGCTGTGCTTCGGCCACGATCAAAGCAGCGGTCGTAGGGTTCTGGACGGGCGATAAGCCGCCGGGCGCCGCGACTGCGGGGCCGCCTGGTAGTGGGCCTTGAGCGGGGCGCTCCTTATCCTCGCGTGCACTGCCGGCCGCTGGGCGCCCGTAGCTTTCTGCAAGTGCTCGCAGGTCGTGCAGGCTGTCGCCGGGTCGGCCGGCCAGCACTTTCAGGCCCGGCCGGATGGCGGCGATGGAGCGCGCCTCGTCCTGTGCTTGGCGGGCAGTCTCGGTCATGGCGGCCGACAGCACGACGAGGCTGGCGCTGGTCTCGTCGGCGAGAAGGGTGACCTCATCCACCGGCAGGTCGGCCGCCAGATGATGAACGAGCCAGCGGTCCTCACGCAGGCAGACCGCCGCCATGAGGGCGGGCAGGCCATGCCGCTCACCGGGCGGGGTGGCGACGACCGCGACTCCCCGGGGCCGGCCGCCAGGCTGCTGGGCATGGGCGGCGACCAGTCGCTCGCAGATCGCACTGGCGCGGTGCTCTTGCGCGATGGAAACCCGGCCGGCCGCCCAGTCGTCCCCGATCCGGCGCAGCGCGGGTGCGATGACGTGCTCACACAGGTCGGTCAGGGTCACCCCGCCCGCCAGCCGCTCCAGACGGTGCCGGGCCAGGGTCTCCTCCCCGTCGGCTAGCGCCGCATACAGCCGCCCGGCCTGCACCGTCCAGTCGCGGACGCGGATAGGGCGGATGGGTTCCTGGCCAAGGCTGCGCCGGGCGGCGAATGCCGTCACGTCGTCGTCGCTGATCTGGTATCCGCGTCCGACCTTGCGGGCGGGCAGCAGGCCTTGGCGCACCCAGCCGTAGGCGGTCTGGTAGTGCACGCCGAGCGTGTCGGCTGCCTCGCGCAGGTCCATTCATCCTCCCGGATTGGATTTGCCACCCACTCGAAGCTTAGTGTAATTTAGTATAAGTTTTTATCAAGGATTTCCGTGGCGTGGGGGATCGGCTTGCCGCCGGGACGTCGCGGAGGCGCACCCGGGTGCGCAAGACCTATCTTGGTCGTCGCGTGCATCCGGGTGCACGGAACGGGGGAGCACCGGATATGACGAGCGGGCGGATGTCGGCGGCAGGTGGCCGCCGTGGCCGGGCGGCCAGCCCGGTCGTGGACGGTATTCCGGCGGAAACAAACCAGCGTTACCGGCGACTGCGGGCGCTCAATCTCCTCGCCGGTGTGCTGCTGGCGGCGGAGGCGGCGTTCATGCTGCTGGCCAGCAATAACCTGGCGCTGCCGGTGACCGCGTCATATCTGCGTAACGACCCGGTCGCTGTCACTGGGCCGACGATGCCGCAGGTGGTCTTCTTGCTACGGATCGGCCCGGCGGTGGCTATCTTCCTTGCCCTGGCGGCGCTCGACCATCTGCTGGTCGCGGCTCCACCGGTGCGCGGGTGGTATGAGCACGGGCTGACCCGCCGCGCCAACTACGCGCGGTGGATCGAGTACTCCGTCAGCGCGTCGGTGATGATCGTGCTGATCGGGCTGTTCACCGGCATCCGCGACCTTGCTGCCGTCGTCGCCATCTTCGCGGCGAACACAGCGATGATCTTGTTCGGGCTGCTGATGGAGCGCCAGCAGCGACCGGGCGCGGCCGACTGGAGCGCCTTCTGGTTCGGCTCGCTTGCCGGCATCGTCCCGTGGGCATTGATCGCGATCTATGTCGCCCAGCCAGCCCAGGTGCCGGGGTTTGTTTACGCCATCACCATCGTCCAGTTTGTGCTGTTTTTCAGCTTCGCGGCCAACATGGCACTGCAGTACGCGCAGATCGGGCGCTGGCGCGACTACCTCCACGGCGAAGTCGTCTATATCGCTTTGAGCTTCACCGCCAAATCGCTGCTCGCGTGGCTGATCTTCGCCAACGTCTTGCGCACCTAGCCGCGTGGCGGCTGTGATCCGGCGCAGCGCAGCGGGGGTCGAAGCGGCTGATGCGATGGATCGGGCTCGGCCCGCGCCCGGGGCATAGCCGTCTGCGGCATGGCTGCTGTCGGCCTCCTGATCACTGGCCAGCCGGCAGCTGCGGCCAGCCCGGGGCCGGCCGGCCGGCCGCGGCCATGCAGGCCCGTTCAGCCGGGCTGGAAGACAGGCAGGTCTGGCGGCGTCGCAGTCCAGATCGCATATAGGACCAGCAGGGCCAGCAGACCGGGCACCGAAACGGCCGCCGGCGGGACAGTGATCTGGTGTGACAGCAGGACCCGCAGGTACAGCCACTGCCCGCCCGCAACGACCAGTACGAACGAGGTGATGTCAGCCCACAGGAGCGGCCCGGTCCCCAGAGCCCCGGTATAGGTGTAGAAGATGGTGACGATGGCCAGCGCCCCCACGATCGCCTCCACCAGCGTCGCCCACGCCACCCGCCGGACGTCATGCAGCAGGACCGCCTCCACCGCCCCGGCAACGACCACCGGGACGACCAGCAGCTTGGTGTGTTCCCACACACTCTCATTGACGGGACTGACCAGCCCGGCCAGAGCGTTCTGTCCCGACCAGCCGTAAACGAAGTGCAGCAGCGTGCCCGCAACGACGATCGCCACTCCGGCGATCACAGTCAGCCTGCGCTCCACCCTTTACTCCTCGACGGGTCGCACGACCTCGTTCCGCCGGAGGATCCAGGGCGTCCAGGGCGAGTTGAGGCGGGCATAACGCACTGGGCCGGCCGGGTAGAGGCCTGCGGCGACGATGGCCTGGCGGAGCGCCTTCCCGCGTTCCTCGAACTCCTTACGCGTCCACCGGCCGGAGAATCGCACCGCTGCCGCCAGCTGCTGCGGGATCTGCCGGGTTCGCACCCGGGCATCCCCGGGCGCTGGCAGCGTCTGGGCGGTGAAGTGTGATGGCATCACAAACTGCACCAGGTAGCTGCCGGGCCGGCCGCTGGCCTGCTGCACCACCGGGGCCGTCATGGCGATCTTTTCCGGGCCGGCCTCCTGCTGGGTGACCGGCGTCGTCATCGCGATCTGGCGGCGCGAGCGGTTGGCGCCATTGATGAACCCGGCCAGCGGGCGGAACGCACGGGTGGGTGCCTCAGCAAACGAGCCGTCCACCCCGATCCCGGCTACCAGGTGTGCCGGATAGCGGCGTGGCTCGGACCCGTCCCGGCGGTCCACCACCTCATACTGCTGCTCGGTCATCTCTGCCCCCGCACAGGGATGTTGTGCTCAGCAGCCACGCTATCCCGCCCTGCCTGTGCCGGCTTTGGTGAGTCCGTGGCGGTCGCCGCGGCCAGGTGGTCCCAGAGCTTGCGTGCGGTGGCGGGGTCTTTTTCGCGCGTCCACGGCAGCGGGTGTCGCGGACCGGGTGGACGTGCAACTGCGTGACTACCGCCAGGCCACCGGCCGTTATGACGTGGTCCTGAGCGTGGAGATGATCGAGGCGGTCGGTGAGCGCTACTGGCCCGCCTATTTCTCCGCCATCGACCGGCTGCTGGCCCCCGGCGGCAAGGCCGGGCTGCAGGCGATCACGATGCCACACGACCGTATGCTCGCCACCCGCGGCGGCCACACCTGGATCCACAAGTACATCTTCCCCGGCGGGCAGATCCCTGGCCACGGCACCAGCCGATCAGGCAGCGTGCAGCGAAGCTGCAGAAGCCGCCGAACGCATCCGTCACCTGATGGCCCGTGATGACCATGACGGCTGCGTTCACCTGAACTGCGTCACCCCGGCGGCTGTGCCGGAAGATATTGGCGCGGCCTGCCGACTCGGTATGCCTGTTGGTGCTCGAATCTGAGAGGCGCACCGAGCACAGATGGGCCAATTCTGCTTGCGGCGGTACCCGATCGCGGAGCCGCCGCCAGTTTCGCAGCATTTCCCGTACGTCTTGCCTGAGGTGGCGCGTCTGAGGAGCATGTGAATGACCATTGCTCGCCATCAGCGTGGATGGAGGACAGCATGTTCCATCAGAACGTACGCCAGACGGCCCGCCGGGTTGCGGCATTCGCATTCGCCGGCGCTTCGGTGCTGGGGTTCGGTCCGGCCGGCGCCGGTATCGCTGCCGCCGGCGGTCTGCCGCCGCCTGTGCCCAGCATTGTGGAGTACCAGTTCCTCAGTGGCAGCACGACACCGCCAAGTGAGGGGGACTGCTTCTCGGTCGGCCGGCGCTGCTTCACCCCGACGTCCATGCAGAATTCCTACAACCTGGGCCCGCTCTATGGGGCGGGACATGAGGGCCAGGGCGTGACCGTCGCCATCATCGACTCGTTCGGCAACCCGAACATGGCGTCTGACCTGGCGAACTTCGACACCCAGATGGGCCTGCCGCACATGTGCGGCGAGCCGGGCGTGACCTGTACCCCGGACATGCCGACGTTCCAGCACGTCTACTGGAACGGCGTGACCCAAGTCAAGGCGCCACCGCCGGGCAGCAACGGCACGGGCACCCAGACCCGCAACATCTGGGCCCTGGAGACCAGCCTCGATGTCGAGTGGGCGCACAGTATCGCCCCGCAGGCCAACATCCTGCTCATGACGACCAACCCCGCCGAGACACTTGGGGTGCAGGGCTTCCCGCCGATGATGAACGCCGAGCAGTTCATCGTGGACCACCACGAGGCGACGGTCATCTCGCAGAGCTTCGCCGCCGCCGAGGAAACCTTCGCCAGCACGCAATCGCTGCTGAACCTGCGGCACGCGTTCATTTCCGCAGCGAGCGACGGCGTCACCGTGCTGGCAGCCTCCGGCGATGGCGGGACGGCAAACACGTACTTCACGCCGGTGAAGAACCCGGCGACGATACCGTTCCCGTCCGTCGAGTGGCCGGCTTCCGACCCGCTGGTGACCGGCGTGGGCGGCACCTACCTGTGCACCGACCCCACGACAGGCACCAGCGTCGACTCGGCTGACCCGCCGGCGAGATGCGTGGCCAATCCCGGTGTCCGCGAGGTCGGCTGGATCGCCTCAGGCGGCGGCTTCAGCCACGTGTTCCCCAGGCCCTCCTACCAGGACACGCTGCCGACCGGGTCGACCCCGATCGGCGACATGCGCGGCGTGCCCGATGTCGCCTACCAGGCCAGTGCCCTCACCGGTGTGCTGGTCTACGACACCGCGCCCGGAGACGCCCAAGGCGGCCTGAACTGCTCACCCGGCAACCCGTGCAGCGCCGGCTGGTACGTGGTGGGCGGCACGTCCTCGTCCTGCCCACAGTGGGCCGGGCTGGTCGCGATCGCGGACCAGATCGCCGGACGCGGCCTCGGCCTGATCAACCCAACCCTCTACACACTCGCCTCCGGGCCTGACTACGGTACCTACTTCTACGACGTCACCACCGGCAACAACCAAACCGACCCCGGCATCCCCGGCTACCCGGCGACCACCGGCTGGGACCCGGTCACCGGCCTGGGCACACCCAACGCCGCCACCCTGGTGCCGAAGCTCGCCGGTCACTAGCGCCCGTCTTGGGGGGATCCCGCAGGGGATCCCCCTCCGGGCCCGGCCAGGCGCACTTGCGTCCCGGGGGCATGCACAGAAATGGGCATAATCTGCCCCGCGGTCACCGCACGCATAGCATCCCGAGCGTGAGCCCTGTCCCAGCCGCATGCGTTGATCCAGGAGCCTGACCAGTTGTGACGGCAGCGCACCGGGGAGCGCAGGGCAGGCCAGCACCCGCCCGCGACCGGTGCCGGGGCACCAGCGGACCAGGCCGGGTGGCTTCTGCAGGCGGCGCAGCGCGCTGGCGGCATTGGCCTTGAGGTCGTCTTTGCTGGTCATCCCGGCCTTGGCGATCCGGTCGTTCTTGACGTTCTTCCACACCCACGCCGAGGCCGACCACTGTGACTGCCCGCGGCTCAGCGGCGTAAAGAGCTCTAGATAACCGCGCGCCGGCCCGCCGGTCTGGACGGCCGCTCGGCCGTCAGTCTGGCTGCCTCAACTGCATGCCGAACGGGTCGATCTGTGTCAGCGGCGGGCGTCACTGGCTGCGGAACGGGCCCGGCGGAGTTACGTCTCCGCTGACCGGGGGACGGCGTAGGCGCGGAGAAAGGCGCTGACCGCCTGGCCGGCGTAGGACTCCAGGTCCGCCTTGTCGCTGTCGTGGTTGCCGGTGAACATGGCCTGGTTGACCGGGATCCACAGCAGCAGCCCGGCGAAGTGGTGGGCGGCCAGCAGCGGATCCCCGGTCTGGAGCAGTCCGCGGTCGGTCAGATCCTGGAAGCAGGGCGGCAGCGACCATCCGCACGACCCCGCTCACCTGGTCGGTGGTGGCGAGAACCACGTCGGCGAAGAGCTGTTCCTTGTCGGCGAAGTGCTTGTAGACGGTCTGCTTGGACACCGCCGCGGTGGCGGCGATGTCGTCCATGCTCGTGCCCGGGTAGCCCTTGACCAGGAACGTCGCGGTCGTCGCGCCGGAGGGATCGCCATGGGCGTTCGGGCTCCGATCATCGGCCCGATAGCCGGCTGGCTGCTGCGCCAGACCCTGGGGAACCGGATCGGCGCGATCGCGTGCCATCAGGCCGAAGAAGGCGCCAGCCTGAAGGTCTTGCTGGAACGAGTGGGCAGCCGGTAACCGGCGTCCGGCACCGTCTGTGCCGTGCCCTGAATACTCCCGGCCGGACCTCGCCGCATCCGCTTCTGCCGCACGGCGGTGGGTGTCCGCCCGCGGTCAGCGCGCCCGAAGGTTACGGAATGATTCTGATCGAGTCGCGCGTTGACGATAGAGGACACGACATGTCGTGTTGTTCGGGTAGGCCTGGGTCCTTGACGGGCTCCGGGCCTTGAGAGGTGAGCGTGATGACCGGTTGGTACGCGGAGCGGACGCCGGACAGGCCGGCCAAGGCCATGATCGCCGTGACGATGCTCGCGCTGCTGCTGGTGGCGGCCGTGCCGGTGGCCCTGCTGGCCGCAGTGGTCATGATGATGCTGGGATATGTCGTCGGCGGGCTGGCGCTGTTCGGCGGCTCGGTCCTCGCCGCCGCCATAGCTGTCGCGCTCGCGGGCATGAGCGGGATGCGGCACCTGCGCAAGCTGCTCTCCGGGGGCAGCTTCCGCGTCGTGCGGCTGGACGGCAGCCAGTACACCGACGTCGCAGAGCCAGAGGGCACCGGCTACACCAACCTTGTGCAGCTGGACCGCAGCGAGTACACCGAAGTTCGCTGACCTGGCCAGCGGTCCGCGGGAAATCTATTACGCGTATCAGACCCTGCGCTCTTTCCGGCCATCGGGCAGATGACATCAGCGTGCACGTGCCCTGGCGCACTTTCCCGGCGCCAGGTCCAGTTCCCCGCGGCCAGGGCGGGGGGAGAGGCTCAGGTCAGCGGCGCTCGATGAGGCGCCGGACTGCGAAGATCGCAGCGAGGCCGAGAAGCTGTGCGCCGAGGACGATGCGCATCACGTCGATGATGGGTTGCCAGCTGACTTTGCCGTCTTTGACGACAACGACGCCGATCGGCCGGACCGTCGCCCCAAATCCCAGCCCCGCTCCAGACCCGGTCCGCTTCTCGCCCGACTCGCCTTCCTTTCCCGCCCCGCCCCCGCCGCCACCGCCGCCACGAAC
>DPMS01000750.1 GCA_003541285.1 Actinomycetota bacterium | reverse complement strand
TACCTCAAGGCGGGCGAGCACTCGCGCGCGGCGGAATATCTGCGCGAGGCGGTGGCGAGCGATCCCGCGTATTCCGCTGCGTGGAAAGCGCTCGGCAAGGCGCTGGCCGAGGACGGGCGGGAGCAGGAAGCGCTCGAGGCTTATCGCCGGGGCATCGAGGCGGCGCGGGCGAAGGGCGACAAGCAGGCCGAGAAGGAGATGACGGTATTCGCCCGCCGGCTCGAACGGAGCCTCGCGGGTTGAGCTTCTTCCAGGGCCTGCGCCAGGCGGCCTGCCTCCTCCTGGGCGGCTGCCAGGCGGCTGCGAGCCGCGCCTACTTGCCCGCGCAACCTGGCCAGCCGCTCCGCCCTGACAGCAGCGGCGCGGGCTTGGGCGGCCAGGCGCTGCTCGGCCGCGGCGAGGTCCGCTTCGGCCTTCTCGCGCTGGCGGACGGCTCCGGCCAGCTGGGCGCGGGCGGCCTCCAGCCGCTCGCCCAGGACTGCTTCCTGCTCCCGGAGTTCGGCCGCCTCCCGGTCGAGTTCGTCCGGGTCCCGTCCCGGGCCTGTCGGCTCGGGCCCGGCCACCAGGTGTGAATGACGCTCCTGCGCGACGCTGCTCACCCCGCGCAGCCGCTCGCCGAGGGAGGAGAGCGAGAACCAGGCTTCCTGCGCCTGGGCCAGCCGCGGCGCGTGCTCCTGTTCGTCGGCATCGAGCACGGACTCCCGCAGGCGGGCGTCCGCCAGCACACGCTCCAGTTCGCTGCGGCGCGCCAGTGCCGCGGCCTCGTCGGTCTGGCCCCGCCGCAGGTCCGCCCCGGCGCTGACGTAGTCGTCGGCGAGCAGGCGCAGCCGGGCATCCCTCAGGTCGGACTGGATGGCGGCCGCCCGGCGGGCGAGCGCGGCCTGCCTGCCCAGCGGCCCCAGCCGGCGGCGCAGTTCGCCGGTCAGGTCAACCAGCCGGGTCAGGTTGACCTGCATCGCCTCCAGCTTGCGCAGCGCCTTCTCCTTGCGCCTGCGATGCTTGAGGACCCCGGCCGCCTCTTCGATCAGCGCCCGCCGGGCCTCGGGCCCGGCGTGGAGCACCTCGTCCAGCTGGCCCTGGCCCACGATGACATGCATCTCGCGGCCCAGGCCCGAGTCGGAGAGCAGTTCGGCGACATCGAGCAGGCGGCAGTGGTTGCCGTTGATCGCGTACTCGCTCTGGCCGGAACGGAACAGCAGCCGGCTGATCGTGACCTCGGTGTAGTCGATCGGGAGTGCGCCGTCGCTGTTGTCGATGGTGAGCGTGACCTCGGCCCGGCCCAGCGGCGGCCGCGAGGAGGTGCCGGCGAAGACGACGTCCTCCATCTTGCCGCCGCGCAACGTCTTGACACCCTGCTCGCCCATGACCCAGGAGAAGGCGTCGACGATGTTCGACTTGCCCGATCCGTTCGGCCCGACCACGCAGGTGATGCCCGGCTCGAACCGAAGTGTCGTGGCCGAGGCGAAGGATTTGAACCCGCGCAGGGTGAGAGTCTTCAGGTACACCTGCGAGCTCTCCTCCCCTTCCGGCCGCCGCCCGTCCCGGACACGCCGCAGAAGCCCACGGCGGACCGATCTTTCCGCACCCTACCGTGACCTGCCCCCCATTCCGCGCTTCACGCGCTGTGGGCAGGCCCCGGGCCGCCGCCACGGATCCGTGGCATGGCTGGTCAGGGGCGAAGCAGCAAAGAGGGACGCCGCTGAGCGGCGTCCCCGGTCAGTTGAACGTACGCGATCAGTCAGGTGAGCGCAGGCTCGCGCTCGTGGCCTGCCACCAGAATCTCGTGACCGACCCCGGCAGAGAGAAGGTCGTTCTCTTCATGGAGCCTGGCGAGTTCCGCCTCCAAGTCGCGCACGCGCCGCTGAAGACGGCGCATTTCAGAAATCATGCGGGGATCAGGCCCGCCGACGTGGCCGAGTATAGCCTTCGCCATTGTAGTGGGTCCTCCACACTGAGTGACCAGAGTGGGCGCACACGCGAAGACACGCATGAGTGCGCGCAGGTGACCACTTAAGGATCGCACCCTTGCGGGTATCCGGTCAAGTTGAGCGATCTCGCAGGTCACGGGCTGCCGGCGCGGCAGCCCGGAAACGTGGCCGCGGCTGGCAGGCCGGGCAGCTGTAGGCGGACCGGTTCATGAACGGATCGCGGCGGACCGCAGTCCCGCACCGCAGGCAGGGCTCGCCCTCGCGCCCGTACACAGCGAGTGACCGGCCGAAGTACCCGCTCTCGCCGTTGACGTTGACGTACAGGCTGTCGAATGAGGTACCACCGGCTTTCAGTGCCGCCAGCAGTACTTCCCGTACAGCTGCCAGCAGCCGGGCCGCGTCAGCATGGCTGAGCGCCCCGGCCGGCCTGGCCCAGTGGATTCGTGCCCGCCACAGGGCCTCGTCCGCGTAGATGTTGCCGATGCCGCTGACGAGCGACTGGTCCAGCAGCGCGGACTTGATGCCGGTGCGGCGGGAGCGCAGCCTGGTGATGACCGCCGCTTCGTCGTAGGCGGGCTCCAGCGGGTCGGGGGCGATGTGGGCGATCATCGGCGGAAGGGCCGCACCACCCCGGGCGAAGGCAAGATGACCGAAGGTCCGCTGGTCGGTGAATCTCAGATCGGGCCCCGCGTCAGTGAATGTGAAACGGGCCCGGACGTGGGGGGAGATGGGACGGCCCGGGTCCCCCAGGAGAAGCTGCCCGCTCATGCCCAGATGCGCAAGCAGCGCATCCTCAGCTACTGACCCGCCCGCGTGCCCTGGGGCGGCCGGCAGCCAGAGGTACTTACCCCGCCGGGACGCACCCGTGACGGTGAGCCCGCTGACGGCGGCTGCGAAGTCGGCCGGGCCCGCGGCGTGCCGCCGCACGGCGCGCGGATGCAGTACCTGGACTTCGCTGATGGTCCGGCCGACCACGTGCCGCTCCAGCCCGGCACGGACGACCTCAACTTCGGGCAGTTCCGGCACGCGTCATTCCCCGGAGCTGGTTTCCCCGTGGTTCACGTGCCCAGCGGCACCGGGCCCGGCAGCACCGTTCCCAGGCGAGCCGTGCCCAGCGGGGCCGTGCCCGGCAGCATCGTCCCCGGC
>DPMS01000586.1 GCA_003541285.1 Actinomycetota bacterium | reverse complement strand
GTCGAGCGCTGCCGCCGCGCGGCGGAGTCATCCCGTCCTCCTCGGTGCGGGGCACCAAACGATTATGATCATCGTTCCGCATATCTCGTGTTTCGCAGTTTGGCGGGTCAGAGCGTGCCGGTGTCCTTGATGGCCGACGGGGTCAGGGGTGTCGGCTGGGGCCTGCGTAGAGGATGAAGGTGTGGTCGATGCCCTGTTCTGGGGTGCCGGTTTTCGGTCCGAATGAGGTGGGGAGTTCGGATTCGGTGTAGCTTTCGCTGCTGGAGCGGTAGATCCCGATGCCCCACCGGTCGGCTGATCCCTGGTAGCGCAGCCGCAGGATCGGCGATGGCTGACCGCGGCGTGACAGGCGGGCGGCGACGTAGCAGAATTGGCCGCGGAAGCTCACGACGGGGTCGCCGAGGTGTGGCCAGCCGCGTTTGACGTGGTCGCGGATCCGCTGGGTGACGGCGGTCTTGGTCTTCTGGCCGGGGCTTTCGGGCACGTCTGCCATGATGCCGGTCCCGTCCCCGAATGCCCGGGGTGACCCGGCGTGTCGGCGGGCCAGGCGGGCCGGTGTTGCGGTAGGCAGCCTCGATGACCTTGCCCGCGTCGTGGTCGGCGCTGCTGGAGTCCTTCCGTCCGGTGTTCCGGCGCCGGGGCACCTTCACCCTGTTCACCGTGCTGGCCACCGGGCTGGTCTTGCAGGCTGGGCGGCGCAGCGTCGTCGGCATGCTGGCCGGCGCGGGGATGGCCTCGAAGGTTTCCTTCCACGCCGCGTGCCGGTTCTTCTCCTCGTCGGTGTGGGACATCGACGCTCTCTGCCTGATCGCGGCCCGGCTGATCGTGGCCAGGCTGCTGGAAGAGGACACGCCCATCGTGGTGGCGATCGACGACACCCTGTTCAAGCGGTGGGGCCGCAAGGTCCACCACGCGTTCTGGACCCATGACGGATCGGCGCAGGGCGGCAAGAAGATCGCCCGCGGGAACCGGTGGATCATCGCCGGGATCGTGGTCCACCTGCCGTTCGTCACCACTCCGCTCTGCCTGCCGGTGCTGTTTCGGCTCTGGGCAGGCAAGGGCACCACCACCCCAGTCGAGCTGGCGGGCGAACTGCTGAACCTGCTGGCCGCCGAGTTCCCCCACCGTGCGGTGCACGGAGTTGGGGACGCCGCCTACCACGGCAAGCCGCTGCTGGTGAAGGGAACGACATGGACCACCCGGCTGCCCGCCAACGCCGCCCTCTACGATCTGGCGCCGCCGCCCACCGGCAGACGCGGCCGGCCCGCGCTCAAGGGCGCCAGCCTCGGCAGGCCCGCTGACCTGGCCGCGACGGCGGCCTGGCGGCAGGCCGAGGTTCTGCGCTACGGCCGCACCGACACCACCCAGATCGCGATCGTGAAGTGCATCTGGTACGGCAGCTTCGGCAACGCCGAAGGCCGGTGCGTGCTGGTCCGGGACGAGGATTCAGCCAAAGCCTGCGATCTGGCCTTGTTCACCCTCGATCCCGGGGCCAGTGCCGCACAGGTCGTGGAACGCTACGCGGTCCGCTGGTCGATCGAGCCGTCGAACGCGACCGGCAAGCAGCAGATGGGCGTCGGGCAGGCCCGCAACCGGGTGAAGAACGCGGTTGAACGGACCGTCCCGTTCGCGATGCTCATCCAGTCCATGGTGATCGTCTGGTACGGCCTGCACGGCTACCACCCCGACGACATCACCGCCCGCCGGCTGGCCGAGCCCTGGTACGACACCAAGACCGAGCCGTCCTTCGAGGACATGCTCGCCAAGCTCCGCCGCACCCTGATCGCCGCCCGATTTACCGCCATTCGACCAGGTCAACCCAACCCCGACCTATTGCGCGACTACGCTCTGGCCTGCACCGCGGCCGCTGCGTAGGTGCGAAACAGGAGTTCACTCCTGAGGAGATCATCACCGGCGAGCCGGCCCGTGCGGCACGGCTGAAGTGGGTGATCCTGGTCGACGAGCCCGCCCAGGCCGACCTGATGGTCAACGCGGTCGCGTGCATCGCCGCCAGCACCGGCGCCGCCGTCACCGGCCTGATCGGCCCACCCGGCCGCGACGCCTCCGGCCACACAGTCCCCGGTCTGCCGTGGGCCGGCTGCAGCGTGCTGGCTGCCGCACCCGCTGCCCTAGCAGAGATCCGCGCCAAAGCGGCGGCCAGCGACGGCGTCCTCGTGGTCGACATGCCGCGCAGCGCGCACACCAACCGGGCCTACGACGACTACCTCGCAGAACTCGCCCAGACCAAACCCGAAGACCTCGCGGTGAGCGCCACCAGCATCATCGGCCCCCGCAACACGAACTCCAAACTCGTAAAGAATCTCAGCCTGCTGCGCTGAACGAACATACCTGCCAGCAATCACCGCGCCGCCCGCATGGGCGTACCCCACTACTGCGCGGCTGCAAGCCCCGGGATCGTTCGCTCACATGCCGNNGCAGGCCAGCCCGCTGCGACCGTTGCCCGGTCCGGCCGGCGCTGACATCAAGGTCATCCGCGGGACCGCCCCGGCGGGCTGATCCACGAATACGACCAGGTCGCATAGGGCGGCCGAGTCTTCGGCACGCACACGCCTACGGAGGGGCGGTGAGTTCCCCTGCCAGCCACCGCTCGACGCTGCGGATATAGGCCGGGACGAGTTGGGCGCCGGTCCGGTAGCTGAGCACCAGTGACGCGGCCTCGCTGGCGGTGCGCCCGCGCAGCCGCAGCACCGCGTAGGCGATCATGGGCGAGCGGCGGCGGCCCGCAGTGCAGTGAATCAGCACCCGCGCCTCCAGCTGGTCATCCAGGACCCCGGCGGCGAACAGGACGGCCCGCGCCCACAATCGCGGCCGCTGCCCCCAGCCCAGGTCCCGCATCGGGGCGTGCGCGACCCTGGCCACACCGAAAGCCGCTCGCTCGGCCGCCAGGTCACCGCCCAGGAGCGCCTCTTCCCGCGACCGGCAGTTCACCACGTGGGTCACGCCCCGGCTGGCCAGGCCCGCGATCGAGCCGGCCGCGGGCACTCCCCCGACCGCGATACGCTCCCCGCCGATCCAGCTCAGCGACGCCACCCCGGCACCCGGCCCGGGCGTCACCGGGCCTGGTGCGCGGAACGCCCGCACCCGCCAGCCCGGCCCACTGCCCGATCCCGGAATATCCACCGCACCGCCATCGTCCCCGCCCGGCCGCACGCCGGCAATAGGCCAGGCGCGAGCAGAACGCCCAGTCCGGCACCCGGATGGCCGACCAGTGCCGCGGCACGAAGGCCGCCCAGATCGAGTGATACACGGGTGATCATCTCCGCATACCGGGCCGGGAAGTCAGTGATGATCACCCGTGTATCTAGCGTTATACGGCCCGAAGGGCTTGGTGATCTTCGATCACCCGTAGGACGGCGGCAGTGCGCGCGCCGCGGTTCAGCCCGTCGGCGACGCTCTGTTACAACCCTGCCCCACCGGGCTGATGCAAAGAGGAGGCATCGGCAGGCTGAACGAACACTCGCCGGGGCCTGACGAGCCCAGCGCGCCGACAGCGGCGGGCTTCGATGGGTCGCCCTGTCGGCGGCATGTGCGGTCGACCCGGTTACGCGCCTCCAGTGGTCAGATGAGGCCGCTCGGATGGATCAGCTTACCGTGGCCTGGATAGATCGTGCAGATAGTGATTCCACAGGTACAGGGCAGCTCGCGGTAGTCATTGCCGGCCAAGGGCACCTCGTCGGCGGTCGACTTCACGCGGGAGGGGGCTCGCGGGAAACGGCCGACGGCACCGCCGGCACCGCGCCCGTGGGCCTACCTCACACCGTGGATCGGCGGGGAGGGCGGGAGCAGCCTCGACAAAGTCGCGACGGTCCGGCACTACCGGACGGGCCGGGCGCGGTGAGCGAAGCGGGAGGGTATACGCGAGGAACCGGTGCTGTTACGCCTCTTGACGCTGGACCAGCTCAAATCCGGTGGATACGGGCTGGTGCGCGGCGCGCACCCGTCCTGCCTTGGCGGGGCGGGGAACTCCTGTCCGGGTCTTAATCGATGGGGAGCGGCTCTTCGCGCTGTTCTGCCTCGTCTGCCACTGCGGCCTGCGGCGCGACGAGGTGATTGGCCTGGCGTGGGCCGAGGTGAACCTGGACCAGGGGGTCGCGTACATCCGCGAGACCGGGAGCGGGGATGACCCCAAGAGTGAGTCCGGTGTCCGGGTGGTGCCCCTTCCATCTGTTGTGGTCGCGGCGCTGCGCGCCTGGCGCAAGCGGCAGGCCGCGGAGCGGCTCGCGTGGGGACCGGACTGGACCGACTCCGGCCTCGTGTTCACCAGCGAGGATGGCACGGCGGTGCCTCCGCAGTGGCTATCTGTGCGGTTCGAGACGCTCGCCTACCGGGCGGGCCTGCCGCCCGTGCGGTTCCACGACCTGCGTCACGGTGCTGCCTCGCTGTGCAAGGCAGCGAAACTCGACACGAAGTAGATCACCGCCCTGCTGGGCCACTCCCGCACCAGCTTCACCGACGACGTGTACGTGACGCTCTTCCCAGAGGTCGCCAAGGCCGCCGCTGAAGCCGCTGCGGCTGTTGTCCCGCGCATGAACAGGAGGAGCCAGTGAATACCGTTGTGCGTGCTCTGTGCGTGCATTGCCTCGCCGACAGCGAGACCAGAGGTCTCCCGGAGATGTCTCTCGCGGGAAACCTCTGGTCAGGGGCGGAGGCTCGGGGATTTGAACCCCGGAAGGGCGTGAACCCTAACCGCATTAGCAGTGCGGCGCCATAGACCGGACTAGGCGAAGCCTCCCGGTGACCGGAGCGGTCCGCATCAGCGTACCGGTGCTGGCGACAACACCGCAAAGCGCTCCGGCAGTTCCCTCACCGCGGTTGGCGAGATCGCCGGCCCCGGCTCCCGCGGGCGTGGCCGGCTGGCTCAGTGTGCCTCGATCACCTGGTAATCGCCCTGGGCGTAGGCCTCCCGGATCCTGGTCTTGGCGAACTTGCCGACGCTGGTCTTGGGCACCTCGGAGATGAACGACCAGCGCTCGGGAAGCTGCCAGCGGGGCACCCTGTCGGCAAGGAAGTCCCGCAGTTCGGCCGCGGTCACGGAGGCACCGGCCCGCAGCACCACGGTCGCCAGCGGCCGCTCGCCCCACTTCTCGTCGGGGACCCCGATCACGGCCGCCTCCACCACATCGGGATGCGCCATGATGGCGTTCTCGAGTTCCATCGAGGAGATCCACTCGCCGCCTGACTTGATCACATCCTTGGCCCGGTCGGTCAGGGTGACGAAACCCAGTGGGTCGATGTTGCCCACGTCGCCGGTGCGCAGCCAGCCGTCGTGGAACTTGGCCGGGTCGTCGTCCTTGTAGTACGACCCGGTGACCCAGGGGCCGCGCACCTCGACCTCACCCACCGCGACCCCGTCGTGAGGCAGCACCACTCCCTCGTCCCCGACCAGGCGGGCCTCCACGGCGGAGACCAGCCTGCCCTGGGTATCGCGGTAGTGCCAGGCCTCGTCGGCCGGCGTGCCCGCCGGCGGATGCGCCACGCTGCCGACCGGGGAGGTTTCTGTCATCCCCCAGGCCTGCACGATGAGCACGCCGAGTTCCTTCTCGAACGCCTCCATCAGCGACTGCGGGACGGCAGAGCCGCCACAGGGGACCATCCGCAGCGACGAGAGGTCCCCGCCATGCGCACGCACGTGCTGGAGCAGCCCGTTCCAGATCGTCGGCACCGCGCCCGCGATGGTCGGGCGCTCGGCCTCGATCAGCCGCGCCAGCGGTTCCGGCTGCAGGAACCGGTCCGGCATGATCAGGTCAGCTCCCGACATCACCGCCGCATAGGGGAGCCCCCAGGCATTGGCGTGGAACATGGGCACGACCGGGAGCACCCGATCCCGCTCGGACATAGCGAACGTGTTGCCCATGCAGACAGCCATCGAGTGCAGGTAGGCCGACCGGTGACTGTAGACGACACCCTTGGGCAGGCCGGTGGTACCGCTGGTGTAGCACATGGCGGCGGCACTGCGCTCGTCCACCTCCGGCCAGCCGAACGCGGCGGATGCGCCCGCCAGCAGGTCCTCGTAGGCGTGGATCTGCACACCGGGGTGCGCCAGTTTCCCGGCATGCGCCGCCAGCGCCGCGCCGCCTTGCCCGGTCACGATGACGTGCCGGATCGTCTGCGTCTGCGGCAGCACCGCGGCCAGCATCGGCACCAGGGTGCTGTCGCAGATGACAGCGTGGTCCTCGGCGTGGTTCGCGATATAGGCGAGCTGGGCGGGGTCGAGCCGGAGGTTGAGCGTGTGCAGGACGGCACCCATGGAGGGGATCGCGAGGTAGGCCTCCAGGTGCTCGGAGTTGTTCCAGAGCAGCGTGGCAACCCGCTGGTCGGCGTCCACCCCGAGGTCGCGCAGTGCGTTCGCGAGCCGCGCCGCACGTTCACCCGTCTGTGCGTAGCTCTGCCGCCGGGTCCCGTCCTCCGTACACGTCACGACCTCGCGTCCGCCGAATACCGTGGTGCCGTACCGCATGATCCCGGTCACGGTCAGCGGTACATCCATCATCGTGCTGCGCACGGCCACCTCCTGTTGGGGCCAGCGCACCGGCCCTCACGGCTCAGGTGCGCACATTCCTCCTGGCAGGGATCGTGCCACGCGCGGGCTGAATCGTCACCCTTCCAGCAGTTCTGTATCGATCCGCAGCTTAGCCACTGCCCGGGAGACCGTGCTCTTGACCGTGCCCTGGCTGATCCCGAGGAACTGGGCGATCTCGGCCTCACTCATGTCCGCGTAGTAGCGGAGCACCACCGCCACCCGCATCCGGTGCGGCAGCCGGTCCAGCGCCCGCCGCAGCGCGTCCTGGAGCGCGCTATCGCTCGCGTGATCACCCACAGCCTGGTCGGGGATCTCGTCGGTGGGGTACTCCTCCAGCCGGCGCCGCCGCCACGACGAGATGTGCGTGTTCACCATGGCCCGCCGGACGTAACCGTCCAGTGCTGCCCGGTCCTCGATCCGGTCCCACGCCTGGTACGTCTTGGCCAGTGCCGACTGGACCAGGTCTTCCGCATCCGCCAGGTTGCGCGTGAGCAGGTAGGCCATGCGGAGCAGGGAGCCGCTGCGGGTGGCCACATAGTCACTGAAGCCTGGGTCGTCGGGCCGGCCCTGCCCGGATTGCCTGCTCTGCCTGGCATGTCCGGCCTGCCCGGCCGTGCGCTCGCGCGCACCGGACCCGGCCACCGCCCCGTGCGCCCCAGCAACCGCGTGATCGCTCCCCACGCTCACAAGGTCACCGTACCCACCACTGGCACACGGACCACAGCCACCACGCATCACGAATGAGGCTCCTGCCTGCGGCTTTGAGCTGCAACTGCCGCATATCCGACCTCGCGCGCAGCACGCGGGTCACAGATGACTCAAGGCGCGCCACCCGTCCGCCACGCGTCGAATGTGTGACCGGGCGGGGCAGAGGAGCCAAACCGCTTGACGTGTGCCCATCTGACTACGCAAGGTAAGTGCACGCGCCTGTCAGGCCCGGGAGGCCAGATGCTCGAGCAGGACGGCACACTCACGTGCTGTGTCCGCTGCGCGGGGGCTGGGGCCGCTGACCAGATCGCCCGGCGGCGTCAGTTCCGGTCGGCGGTATTCCCGCCCCCGCAGACTCCCGCCGGCACGCTCCACCCTGCGCTGGTGGCAGGCCGTACCCAGGTGGGCGCCGGCCCGGCCGGCCGGCTCCCCGGCGTGGTCACCGGGACGGCGCTGGACGTCAGCCCGCACGTCCTGGTCGTCGCCGACGCCGAGGGTGAGCGGCGGTTCAGCCTCCCCACGGATGCGGTCGCCTGGCGCGGCGATCTGGTCCCGCCGACCGCCGTCCGGGCCGGTGACCAGGTGGTGGTCCGGACCCCACCTGGCCGCCGGGACGTGGCGGACAAGATGTGGGCAGCCACCGGCCGGGTCACCGGGACGATCGTGGAGCGTCACGACGACAGCCTGCTCGTCAACGAGGGCGTGACCAGACGGCCTCAGGTCGTGCTCATCTCCGCCAGCGCGTTCCCCCGGATCCTGGTCCGGTTCCCCCGGCTGGAGCCCGGCCACCTGGTCGATGTGATCGGGCTTCGCCGGGGCGCGCTGCTCGACGCGGTGCTGCCCGCCACCTCCCAGCCCACCTACCGCGCCGACCGGGTGATGCGCCTGCCACCCCTGGCCGGGCTGACCGAAGGCACCATCAGCGGCTCGGCGACCTGGCACGAACCGCTGGGCCCGGCGGCCACCGATGGAGTCGCCTACCCGGCGATCGACCCCGCCTCCGGGTGTGCGGAGGCCGCAGCCGCGGCCGGCCCCGGCTGTGTCAGCATGCCCTACCTCGCTGTCGGCAGCATGCTGACCGTCAGCAACGACTGCACTGGCTGTTCCCGGGTGCTGCCCGTCACCGGGTGCGGGGCAGCCGCGCGCCTGTTCTGTGACAGGTGCCTGACCTGCGGAACCTCGCCCCGCAGCCGGATCGCCGATCTGACTATGGCCAGTTTCGTGAGCCTGGGGGGCGACCTGGAAAGCGGCTGCTTCAACGCGACCATTGCGATCGGGTGGTGACCATGCTGACCACCATCAGGGAGATCCAGGTCCCCGTGCTGGCCCTCATCCTGCTGGGCGCCTGCGCGGCCAAGCTGATGCGGGCAGTGCGAAACAGTTCCATCAGTGCGGGATTAGGGCCGACCGAACTGTTCCCGCGGCGGCTGCGCCGCCCCGCGGCGGTGGTCGTGTGCCTGTCGGAGGTCTCACTGGGGACGGCACTGATCCTCACCGCTGGGCGCCTCGGCGCCAATGGCTGGGCGGAAGCGGTCAGGCTCGGGACCGCCCTGCTTTTCGGGGTAGCGGTGTGCGGGCTGGTGGAGTTGCGTGAGCACCGGCCCGACCTGGGATGCGGGTGCTTCGGCGACCTGAGCGTGCGGCCGGTCAGCGCCCGGACAATCGCCCGCGCCTGCCTGCTCGCCGCTGCTGCCCTGGTCAGCGTCGGCACGCCGGAACTGCGCCTGCCACCCCCCGGCCCCGCGGCAGTGGCCGATCTGGGCATCCTGCTCACTGAACTACTGCTGGTGGCTCTGCTGTCGCCGGAGGTGGGAGAGGCGCTGATGCGGCTGGGCTACAGCGAGCCGTGTGAGGTGCGCGAGGCGGACGGCCGGCGGGCGCTGACAGCGCTGTACCGCAGCCGGCTGTGGCGCCAGTACTCCCACCTGATCAGCAGCGATGTTCCGGCTGACATGTGGCGGGAACTGTGCTGGTGGTACGTGGTCTACCCGGTACACGGCGGGCAGCGGACCGGCGAGCAGCACGGCAGCGGGCAGCAAGGGGCCGGGCAGGCCAGCGCAATTGTGTTCGCCGTACAGGTAAAGCCGCACCGTCCGGCTATCCGTTCGGCACTGGCCGGGCCGCAGGCAGCCGGCACCCCGCCACCCGCCGGCTTGCGGAGGTGGGAGCCCACCACGCCGCTGCGTTCTGCCGCTCTCTAAAAGTCTCTAGCGCTGAACGTAGAAAGGGCGATAATCCGCCAGACTGGCGCGCGGCCGTCTTCCGGGAATTTCCCGGCCGGACCTGCCCGGCTAGGCCGGCTGTGCCCGCAGGAACCGCCCGAAATGCGGGACGGTGAACGCGATCAGGCCCCGCTCAGAGCTGTAGATGAGCCCTTTCTTGATCAGCCCGTCCCGGGCCGGGGAGACGCTGGAGGGCTTGACGCCCAGTTCGTCGGCTACCGACGCCGTCTGCACCGGATCGTCCCCGAGCATCGCCATCGCCCGCATGTACTTACGCTCCGTGGGGGTGGCCCGCTCGTACCGGCTGCCAAAGAAGCCGACCGCCAGTTCGCCTTCGGCCTGCGGGCTGGCCACCTTGACGTCCCCGGCCGTCACCGGGCTGGCGGTGGCCACATCCCAGGTCACCTTCCCGTACGCCTGCACGAAATAGGGGTAACCATCGGCCGCCTCGAACAGGGCTTCCAGCGCCCCCGGCTCGAAGTCTGCCCCCTCCCGCCGGGCCGGGGCGAGCAGGGCGAGGTCGGCCGCGGCCCGGTCCAGCCGGTCGATCGGCACGTACCGGAACAGGCGTTCCGAGTAGCTCTTGCTCGCGGACAGCACCGACGGCAGATGCGGCAGCCCGGCGCCCACCACGATCAACGGGCCACCGGTCTGCGACAGTTCGTGGGTGGCGGCGCACAGCGCGGACACGTCGGCAGGCGGGATGTCCTGCATCTCGTCCACGAACAAGGCGATGCCCACCCCGAGATCGGTCGCGACAGACGCGGCGTCGGCCAGCAGTTCGGTCAGGTCGATCTCCAGATCCCCGGAATCCGCCCGGCCACGGGCGGCGGGCACGTCGATACCGAGGTGGGCAGTGAACGTGCCCTTGGGCGCCTTCGGGTCCCGGGCGGCGAACGCCTTCAGCACGCCGAGGAACTGCTCGATCCGGTCCGGCGCGCGGTGACGCGGTGCCAGTTCCCTGGCCGCCATGTGCAGCGCGCCCGCGATCGGCCTGCGGATCGACTGGTCTGGCCTGGCCTCGATCTTCCCGGTGCCCCACAGCCGCTGGAGCGCCATCGACCGGAACGAGTTGAGCAGCACTGTCTTGCCCACCCCGCGCAGACCAGTCAGCACCATGCCGCGCTCGGGGCGGCCCCGGGCGATGCGTTCCAGCACCACCTCGAACTGGCCCAGTTCACGGTCGCGCCCGGCCAGTTCGGGCGGCCGCTGCCCGGCGCCTGGTGCGTAAGGATTCCTCACCGGGTCCACAGCATCGGACTCTATGACCCGGTCTAGCGCGATCCGTAGATTCGGGTAGAAAGCCCGGCCGGCGTGTCGCGCCGGCCCCGTGGCCGGGGCAGGGTCAGATGCCCCCGCCAGGCCCGGGGCCGCCGCCGTGCAGCCGTGCCAGATACGCGTTATAGGCGGCCAGGTGCTCGTCGTCGTCGATNNGTCCGGTCGTCGCGGCTCCACATCAGCACGACCAGCATGATGAAGGCGAGCATGATCGCATCGCCGGCGATCCACATGGCCGCCCCGGCCCAGTGCACATCCTCCACCGGCCCCGGCGAACCGGGCGGCCGCGGCCCGCTGCTGCCGGTGGCGAACCAGGTGCCCGCATAGCCGAGCACCAGCCCGGTGAACGTGTCCACCGGCATGGCCAGCACGAGGACCAGGATCCGGATCGGGTACGAGAGCCGCCAGCGGATCGGTTCCCGGCCAAGCAGTGGGAGGAAGAAGAGGTACCCGACGATGAGATACACAGCGTGCTCGGTGTTATGCAGCACCTGGTTCGCCTGGATCAGGCCGACCAGGCTGGTCAGGTGGGTTGTGACCACGGTCACGACGTAAGCGGCGAGCCCAACCGGTGGCCAGGTGAGGAAGCTGACCACGCGGGAGCGCATCACCCGCTTAGCCCAGGTGTGCAGCGGGTTCCGGCTCGCATGCAGCAGGAGGGTGAAGGGCTGCCCGGCCACCAGCAACGGCGGCGCAATCATGATCAGCATCAGGTGCTGGATCATGTGATCCCAGAACAGCGCCTCGTCGTAGGCCCCGATGCCGCTTTGCGTGGCGAGTACCACCACCGCCAGCCCAGCCAGGAACAGGCAGGTCCGCGACCAGGGCCAGGGACGCGCCGGATGACGGCGGGCGACCCGCCGGGCGCCCCACAGGTAGAGCGCGCCCGCCGCGATGACGGCGGCCGTAACAGCAGGCGCGAACTCCCAGCGGGTAAGCACTGCCTGCCAGCCGAACGCGGGCAGCATGTGGACCTCCTCCGCCGTGAGCCTACCTACCCGCGCGCATGCGGTGTCCGGCTGCCTGCCCGCGCCGCTATCGTTGGCGGCTGGGGGGTTCGGCTAGAGGCAGCACGGCCCGGCGGCGCTCGTGCCAAGCGATGCCCACGACTGGCTGTATATCCTTGCCGCAGAGGGTTCCGAATACCTGATGAAAGAGTGCTTGCTCGGACGCCGGCCGGTCACACCGAATCCGGCGCACCGGCTGGGAGCGGTGGCAGAGTCCGGTTGATTGCAGCTGCCTTGAAAGCAGCCGGTCACGCAAGTGACCCGGGGGTTCGAATCCCTCCCGCTCCGCACATGAATCGCTCGTCCAGAAGACCAGCGGTCCTGCCCCGGGAACCTCCTCCGCGGGTCAGGAAGACTGCGCCCGGGGTCATCCGGTCTGTGGCCGAGCCTCCGGCCAGAAGCGTCAGCCCGCCATCTTCGCCGGCCCGCCGGTCGCCTCCATGAACTTCTTCAGCCTCCCCAGGACCCGCTCGTTCTCCCGTCCTTCGAAGCGATCCACCAGCTTGTCCAGTAGCCACAGCCGCCAGAACGACCGTGGGTGGGTCTGTATCGTCAGCCGCGTCCCGGAGCCCTCGGCGTCGAAGGTGTACGTTTCGCTTCCCTCGAGGGCCAGGGACCACTTGTCGACGATGCGCTTGTTCGGGACGAACTCAGTGAACACTCCGAAGCACTCGAACCGGACGCGGGGCAGCGGCTTGATGACCCGACGTGGAACGTGCCCAGACCCTCCGGGGTCACGTGCAGGTCGGCCAGCTCTTCCCGGCGCGCCGCGTCGGGGTTCAGCGTCGTCCAGTTCCGGGGGTTCTTGAACCAGTCGAAGACCTTCTCCACGGGGGCTTCGATGTAAATGCTTTGCGTGGTGGACATGGTGCCCCTCCGTTCGATCACAGGGGCAGCCGACGACCGCGCACCGGTGGACGCCCTCGTTTCTCTTCTAGAATCCTGCGCCGTCCCGGCGGCTGGGCAGTGGCGCAGGTACCGAAGACCGCGGGCCAAGGTCCCGGCGGTGCCGACCGCAGACCACCGCCTCTGCAAGGTCCCGGCCAAGCCTTAGCGGTGCGGCAACTGCTGCAGCAGGCGGTCAGTACCGCGCTGCCCGTGGTCACCTTTGTCCGCAAGGACGTCACCGCCGAGCAACTCGAAGAGATCTACGCCCGGATCTGGACGCTCATCCGGGAGGCTGGGCTCCAGGCAACGTAGTGCCGTCCGCGGGCCGGCCACGGCCAGGCCAGCCTTCTGCCACTGGAGCGGCCAGGCCAGCCTCCCGCGGCCCGGGTCAGGTCTCTGCACCCCCCGGCCGGCGCGGCCAGCTGAACCCGTCCCCCACTTCCGCCGCGAGACAGAGATAGGCGTCGGCAGTTGCCCGGCTCAGCTGGGTCAGTCAACCTCGGCACCCTCCTCCAGATGAGGGTCGTAGGGAATCCGGACCACCGCCCGGCACCGGGTCGCGAAGTGCTGCTCCAGCCTGCCGAGGTCCACCGTGCTCTTGCTCCGCGGGCGGACCACGGACAGCACCACGACCGCATCCCGCACCAGGTTGCCGTAGCTGTGCGCCTGGAGCCAGTCCAAGGTGGCGCTCGCACTGCGCGCGCCGTCCACCGACGGGGAACTGACGAGGATGATCTGATCGGCCAGGCGCAGCACCCCGGCCATCGCCGAATGCAGCAGGCCGGTACCGCAGTCTGTGATGCAGACGGAGTAGTAGTGCTAGCAAACCGCGTTTTACCTGCATAACCGGTCATTGAGCACCGCCTTGGGCCGTGGCGGGGACGTGATCTTGGCCACGGGCCGCGTCGATCGCCTGCCGCATCCGGTCATGGGCGGACGGCATCAGGTGTAGGCCCGCAGCGTGAACCCGGGATCGGAGTGACCGGGGTACTCCGCCAGCGCCCGGACATCGACCCCGCCATGAAGCAGGACGCTGGCGAAGTGGTGGCGCAGGGCGTGGGTGCCGTTATCCCGGCTGGCAGGGGTGCCCGCCTTCCCCAGGGCCGGCTTCCACTGGAACGTGTTGAAGCTGTTCCTGTTGACTGCCTTGCCGATGGCAGAGGTGAGGACCAGCGCCACGGTGACCGGCTGGCCGCCTGGCTCCAGCCAGGGCAGGGTGACCGGCCGGGCCGGGTACTCCTCCAGGTGCGCAGCGAGTGCCAGGGCCACAGACTCAGGCAGCGAGATATCCCGTTCCTTGCCGCCTTTCGGCGGGGCGAACACCATCCTGCGGCCGACGATGCGGACCTGGCGGCGGATGTGCACCACCGCGCCGCCCTTGCGCAGCCACTCGACGTCGGTGGTGGCCAGCCCGAGAATCTCACCCTGGCGCATACCGAGCCCGCTGCCGAGGTCGCACACGATCTGGAACCGGCCAGGCAGGGCCGCACGCCCGGCGGCCACCTGCTCAGCAGGCCAGGGCTCGATCTTGCGCTTCCCGGGCTCGGGTGCCTTCACCGACTTGGCATGGGTCTGGTTCCTGGCAACCAGGCCGTCATCGACGGCCGCGCCCAGGATCGGGCTGAGCAGGGTGAGCATGATCTTCTTGGACGATGCCGAGCCCTTCAGCCCGCGTACCCAGCTCTGGATCACCGAGGGCGTGACCTGGGACAGCAGCTTGCCCCCGAGCACCGGCCAGATGTGCAGCCGCAGCCGCAGCCGCAGCTCGGTGGCTTCGGCGGTGGTCGGGCCGAATGTCCGGCTGGCCAGCCAGCTCTCCGAGAAGGCGCGCAGCGTGATCTTCCCGGCAACCGGGCTGATGTAGGTGCCACGGCGCACGAGCTCGGCGTGTCGGCCCGGATCGTCGAGGAGTACGAGCGATCTGACGGGCAGTTCTTCCCCGCCGCTCTCCAGCACGTTCTCGCCACCCTCGACCCGCGCATCCCGCAGCTCGGGCCCTGGCAGTCGATCGAGGCCAGCGCCGCCTATGACGGTGATCTGGTGATCGACTTGTCCGGGTCCACGTTCGAGGGGAGTGGCCAGCGCCTGACCGCCGCCGCCCTGGGTCTGCCCGCCGACACGACCAGCGCCGAGATTGATGCGCTCCTGGATGCCCTCGAAGAGACCGCAGCCGAGGATGACCTGCTGGCCGAGTGGGGCAAGGACCTCAGGCAGCCCCAGTGCGGGGCCGGGGAAGGCAATGCCGAGCTGTCGCAACTCGCGGGCATCCGGCAGGCGGTCGAGCTGGCCAACGTCACCGATGAAATCCGCATCCTCGAAGACGCCCAGGACACCCCACGCCTGTCAGAGGACCGCCTGGCCAGGGCAATCGGCCGCATTGGCCGCGGGACCTAGGTGCCTGTCTCGCCGATGCACCCGTCGCACCGCGGCCACCCCGGCCCGGTCACGGCGCAGCCCAACTGCGGCCCGAGCGACAGCGAGTATGGCTACTGCTTGTCCAGGTATCACACCATGGGTTGCGGCAGCCTGGCTACCGCCGAGATGGCGGGGGCGGTAAAAGAGCCTCTTCAGGCAAGCGGGTACAAGCCGCTGGTGGACGAGCGGGGCGAGCCCTGGGTTGACCAGCACGGCGAACCGGTCACCATCCTGGGTGCGGTCGAGGCCAGCGGATGACCAGGGAGAGCCCGTTCGAGCGCGGCCCCCGCAGGGAGCTGATCAGCCCCCAGGCCCACGTCGTCATCGGCGACCCGGACGACCCCGACGACCCTGGCGTGCCTGCCCCCGATGCGCTCCGGCGCACCACGACCGCCCTGGCCAGCCATCTTGGCATTGCGGGGGGCACAGACGCAGCCCGGGAGCGGGAGCGTGCCAGGGAGCGCAGGGACGCTTACCTGGCCCGGCTGCCGCTGCGCCCTGGCCACCCGGGCTTCCGCCAGGAGACGATGGCCGAGAGGGCAGCCCGCAAGCGCTCGGAGAACCCGCGGCAGCCCTTCGTGACCGGCGGGGACCTGGGCACGGTTCCGGGGCTGACCCGTGGCTATCTGGCCTGACCAGGGCGGCCTGGACGCCGCTGACGAGGCCAGCCTGCCGCCGATCGAGGCGCTCACGATCGAGCCCGGCCGTGGCCCGGCTGACGTCCGCGACGAGGTGAACCACATGCTCGGGATCGGCACACGCAGGGTCCGCTACGGCCAGGACGGGCCGGACGTGACCGGCCTGCGAGAAGAGCTGGGCATCTAAGGAGGCCCCCATGTCG
>DPMS01000296.1 GCA_003541285.1 Actinomycetota bacterium | reverse complement strand
GCCCCAGGGGAACGGCCCGTGCTCCGCGGTGTGATCACCGACTGGGGCGGCGTGATGACCAGCCCGATCCTGGACACGGTGCGGGCCTGGCTGGATGCGGAAGACATCGACTACGAGAGTTATTCGGCCGTCATGCGGCCCTGGGTCGTGGGCGCCTATGACCCTGCCGGAGACGGAAACCCGATCCATGCGCTGGAACGGGGTGAGTGCACCACCGAGGAGTTCGAGCGGGTGCTGGCGTCGATGCTCGTCCGGCGCGATGGCGGGCGGGTGGTGGCCGAAGGGCTGCTCACCAGGATGTTCGCCGCGACCGTGCCGTGTGAGCCGATGTATGCCGCGATCCAGGCACTGCACGCAAAGGGCGTGCGCACCTGCCTGCTGTCCAACTCGTGGGGGAGTGACGGCTACCCACGCGAAGTGTTCGAGCACATGTTCCAAGCGGTCGTCATCTCGGCCGAGGTCGGCATGCGCAAGCCGGAGGAACGGATCTTCCTGCACGCCGCCGGGCTGCTCGGGCTCGCACCCAGCGAGTGTGTGTTCATCGACGACCTGGAAGCCAACGTGCGGGTCGCCGAGACGACCGGTATGCACGGCGTGCTCCACACCGAACCCGAGGCGACGGTGGCCAGGCTCGCCGAACTGCTCGATATGCCGCTTGGCTGAGCGGACCTGCCCGGCTCCGGCCGCTAGCCTTGGGCACTGTGGGTGATTACCCGGCCCCCTCCAGCCCCGGCCGCGCGGCCAACATGCGCGCCATCCGGCGCACCAACACCAAGCCCGAAATTGCGCTGCGCAGTGCCCTGCACCGGCAGGGCTACCGGTTCCGCAAAGATCATCGCATCGACCTGGAGGGCGCCAGGGTCCGTCCGGACATCGCGTTCACAGCCCGGCGGGTGGCCGTGTTCGTGGATGGGTGCTTCTGGCATGTCTGCCCCGAGCATGGGCGGGATCCCACCGTCAACGAGTGGTACTGGGCGCCGAAGCTGCGCAGGAATGTGGAGCGCGACCGGGCGGCGGACGCGGCCCTGACCGCGGCCGGGTGGCGGGTGATCCGGATCTGGGAGCACGTACCACTGGCCGACGCGGTGGCGGCCGTGGCCGCGGCGTTGCGCGGCGACAGCAGTGCAGACGGNNGCAGACGGTGGCGGCAGCGCTCCCGGCGGCGGCGACAGCACTGCATGAGGCGCCCCCGGCAACAGCCGCGCGGCGGCTTGAGCGTCGGCCACGGCGGGTTCTGCTGCCGACGGTGACCACCGGGTGGCACACTCTGATCATTGGGGAGGGCGTCGCCTTCCCGCATGTACGGCGCCTATCGCCGTGTCTGGGGAGTCCATGCGCGTCTACCTGCCCGCCACGCTGCCAGCGCTGGCCCGCCTGCTGAGGACCGGTCAGATTGGCCCGGCGCCCGTGCGCGGGTTCGCGGTGACGCCCGCGCTGCGTGAGTGGTACGCCAGCGGCGATCTTGAGGAACTTGAGTACGTTGCGATGACGCACGCGGCGCGGGCGTCGTTGCGCATGCTGGCCGATGACCCGGTCGCTCCGCGCCGCCGGGTCGTGCTTGCCGTGGACGTGCCCGACGACCAGGTGGACCATAACGGTGGCTTCGACGAGCCGACAGTGGTCGAGATCCAGGCACCCGTCCCGGTCGACCGGGTGGTATCCGGCCACGTGGACGACCTGCTCGCGGTGACCGATATCGGCGAGGCGGCGGATGCGGTCCCCGCGGCCGACAAGGGCGACGACGATGCCCAGTTTCTGGTGGACGGGGCGGAAGGGCACGAACTGCTCTGGTACGCCACCCAGGAACTGGCCTACCTCGTCGAGTAGCCAGCCGGGAGGACCTCGCCGGTTTCGAGGAGGGCCACGACTGCGCGCTGGCGCTCAGCATCGTCTGCGCGGCTGGCTCGGTGGCCGCGCTCTCGTGGACCAGGTGGTGCTGGGTTCGCGAGACTCAGCCCTTGGCCGGGTGAACTGCCCGGCATATCGTAGTAATGGATGGGGCCATTGGCGCCCGGCATGCGGCACGACCAGCGATGGGCTGTTCGCCCTGGCCGGTCTGGCCCTGCTGGATCGGGCAGGCCACACACGACTTGCAGGAACGAGTTCAGGGGGCTCGGTGGGGCCGGACTGCCAGCGGCGCAGTACGCACAACCAGCGGCGCAATGCGCACAATCAATGGCGCAGTGCGCACAACCAGCGGCACAGTGCGCACAACCAACATGGCCGTAAGTGGATCCCCTAGCTTCGCGGGCCGCCCCGGGTATGTGACCGAGAGCTTGGCGGCGGATGCCGCATGTGGGCCGGTCCCGGCGGAATGGGATGCGGACCAGGCAGTCACCGCGATATACGGCGATCATTACCGCTCTCTTGTCCGGCTGGCCGTGTTCCTGGTGCATGATCCCGCGATCGCGGAGGAAGTGGTGCAGGACTCGTTCCTGGCCATGCACAACGCCTGGAGCCGGCTGCGGGACAACGATAAGGCGCTCCGCTACCTGCGCCGGTCTGTTGTGAACCGGTCGCGTTCGGTGATCCGGCACCGGATCGTGGCCGACCGGAACCCGCCCATGCCTCAGCCCGACATGCCCAGTGCCGAGCAGAGAGCGTTGTCCCTGCTGGAGCGGTCAGCTGTGATCTCGGCGTTGCTGTCGTTGTCACCGCGGCAGCGGGAGGTACTCGTCCTCAGGTACTACGGGTGCCTGTCGGAAGCGCAGATCGCCTCAGCCATGGGAATCACCAGGGGCGCGGTGAAAAGTCACACCGCAAGGGCGGTCGCGGCCATGCGAATCATCCTGGAGATGGAGTGAGAAGGGCCGGCCGGGGCCGGGATCGGCCCGAGAAGACCCCCCTGACGCAGGATCGCGACCTCGACCGCATCCTGCACGACGCGCTGCATGCGGCGGCGGACTCCATCGAGCCTGCTGGTGACGGGCTCGAACGGATCCGCCGGCGGCTGAGCGAGCCGTGGCTCACGCGGCAGCTGTCGCTGATGCGTGCGGGGGACTGGCTACGCCTGGGCCTGGCCATGGCGAGTGCCGTGACCATTGCGCTGACCGGGGCTGCCGCAGTCGGCCAGATCGGCCACAGCGATGGCAGGATCGGCCTCAGCACCGTGCTGGGCGCCAGCACACGTGCCCCGGCGAGCACGGGCCCCGTGCGTGACGGTTACGGGCAGTCTTCTGTGCTGAACTCAGCTCAGCCGGGCTCTGCCGGGGCGAACCCTGCCCAGCCGGAGCCCGTGCGGACGGATTCTGCCCGGGCGAAGCCTGCCCGGCCGGGAGTTACGCCGCGCAGCGCAGGGCGCAAATCTCACCGGCCGTCCGCCGCGACGGCGAACTGCCCGCCAAGCCCGGCCATCACCGCATCCGGCACTCCCACTCCCACTCCCACACCGGACCCGAGCCCGGCAACCACGCCATCCCCGGCACCCAGTTCCACCCCGAGCCAGGGCCCACCGTCCGCCCCGGCCACTGCAAGCTCTGGTAGTCCCCAGGTGAGCGGGCCGCCGGTCGCTACGTCCGGCTCCGGTACACCAGCCTCGGGGAGCTCGCGCCAGCCGTGCGACGATGGACGCGGCCGCCGATGACGCCGGGTCGAGCAGGGAGCCTTGCCATGGACGCTGTGACCAACGTGCCCTCCCCCGCGAACGAGCCGGTCCGGTCATACGCGCCGGGAAGCCCCGAACGGGCGGCGCTGGAGAGCAAGGTCAAGGAGCTTGGCGGGGAACGGGCCGAGCTGACCATGACCNNGCTGATCTGCTGAGCGGCCCGTGGCGGGCGACCATCAATGCCGCCACCATCTGGGGCCAGTCCAAATCGGTGTACCAGGCTGAGATCGACGCGGCGTGCGAACTGATCGACTTCTGGCGCTACAACGTCCACTATGCGCGCCGGCTGCTCGCCGAGCAGCCGGAATCCGGCCCCGGGACATGGAACCGGCTGGAGTACCGGCCGCTGGAAGGGTTCGTTCTGGCAATTACGCCGTTCAATTTCAGCTCCATCGCCGGGAACCTGCCGACCGCGCCGGCCCTGCTCGGCAATGTGGTCGTGTGGAAGCCGTCGCCCACCCAGCAACTCGCGGCGCACTACACGATGCGGCTGCTGGAGGCGGCCGGGCTCCCGCCGGGAGTGATCAACCTGGTGACCGGCGACGGGCAGGCGGTGTCCAGGGCGGCGCTGCCGCACCGGGACCTGGCCGGCATCCATTTCACCGGCTCCACGGCGACGTTCCAGCACCTGTGGCGCACCGTTGGGGAGAACATCGCCGGCTACCGGGGTTACCCGCGGCTGGTCGGGGAGACCGGCGGCAAGGACTTCGTCATCGCGCACCCGTCCGCCGACCCGGCGGTGCTGGCCACCGCGCTGATCCGGGGCGCATATGAGTACCAGGGGCAGAAATGTTCCGCCGCCTCCCGCTCGTATGTGCCGCGCTCGCTCTGGGCGGCCATGCGGGACGACTTCCTGGCCCAGGTGGAGTCGCTGACCATGGGCGATGTCGCCGCTGACCTGTCGCTGTTCATGGGCGCGGTAATCGACCAGCGTGCGTTCGCCAAGCATGCAGGGGCACTGGAGCGGGCCAGGAGCCGCCCGGCGGTGCGGGTGCTCACCGGCGGCGGCGTGGACGACTCCGAGGGGTATTTCGTCTCGCCGACCGTGCTGGAATGCTCCGACCCGGCCGACGAGGTGTTCACCACCGAGTACTTCGGGCCGATCCTGGCCGTGCACGTCTACGAGGACGCACGTTATGAGGAGATGGTGCGCCAGGCGGCGGACGCGGCGCCGTATGCGCTGACCGGGTCGATCATCGCCCAGGACCGGGCGGCGATCGCGGCAGCCACGGACGCGCTGCGGTTCAGCGCGGGCAACTTCTACATCAACGACAAGCCGACCGGGGCGCTGGTCGGGCAGCAGCCGTTCGGCGGGGCGCGCGCCAGCGGCACCAACGACAAGGCTGGGTCGATCTTCAACCTGATCCGCTGGGTGAACGCCCGAACGATCAAGGAACTGTTCGTCCCGCCCGTGGACTACCGCTACCCGCACATGGGCTGATCCGCCCGGCGTCAGGCCCGGAGCCGCTGAGAGATACTGCTGGTATGGCCGAACGCAATGTGCTCGGCGGCGACCTGGAGCCGTGCGGCACTGACCCCGTCACGGGGTTCTACCGGGACGGATGCTGCAATACCGGACCGGAGGACCTGGGCAGTCACACGATCTGCGCGGTGGTGACAGCTGAGTTCCTCGAGCATCAGCGCCGGATCGGCAACGATCTCACCACCCCGATGCCGCAGTTCCGGTTCCCCGGGCTTGTCCCCGGTGACCGCTGGTGCGTGACGGCAGCGAACTGGCTGCGGGCCCACCACGACGGCGCGGCCGCGCACGTGGTGCTCGCCTCGACCCATGAGCGGGCGCTGGAGATCGTGCCGCTGGCCGTGCTCCAGCAGCATGCGGTGGACGTCCCAGCTCATCCCGGCGCACTGGAGGAGTAACCGGGGGCTCGTCCGGTCCGCTGACACCGGCTGCCTGCACCTTACTTCACCAGGTAATACCCGGTCATGTGGAAGAACGAGGGGCCTTCCTTGGTGTTGGGGAAGCCGGCCCGGATCTGGATGGTGTGCGTTCCCGGGGCGGGCCACCGCCACGCGAACAGGACCGAGCCCGGCAGGCTCCTATTGGAACTGGACTTGTTCTGCCAGATCCCGGTCTGGTCGAAGGTCTGGGTGCCGTCGATGAAGACCTCCGCGTGGCCGGGTTCGCAGCAGTGCTCGCCGATCGTGCCGATGATCGCGATGGCGCGCCCGGCGAAGCTGAACTGGACCGGGACGTTGACCAGCCGCAGGTCGTGGTGGACGAACACGGCATGGGACCAGAACCCGGGGATGGCTGGCCGGCCGTGGGGATCGAGCGAACCCGCGGCGATCGCCAGCGCGAGCCCGCCGTTGACCTGCCAGACGGTCGCGGGCGCTCGCGGTGGCGGGCCGTCGAAGAACCGGCCGTAGGCACCGGCGGAATTGACGTCGGACGCGGCGGCGCTGGCCGCCCTGAGCAGCCAGTCGCGGGCGAAAGCCTGGTGGGAGAACCTGGCCAGGTCGTACATCGCCTCGATGAGCGGTTCGGAGACGTCATTCTCGGCCTGCAGGTCCGCGTACACGCCGGTGGCATCACCCAGGTGCTGCGCAGCCGCTTTCGCGGTGGCGATCGCCTGATCGAGGTAGACGCTTCTGCCGGTGACGCGGGCCAGGTCATAGCCGGCCCAGATCATGTTGCCGTTCACCGAGGCGTAGTAGCGGGCGGGCGCCTGCGTGCAGGCCGATCCGTTGTCAAAGACGTAGACCGTGTAGAGCGGGACGCCGGGCGAGAGGTAGTACCGGCGGATCGCGGCGTATTGCGCCGCTGCGGCCTGCAGGTACCCGTGGTACCTGGTGATCTGATACAGCAGCAGCGCGGCTTTGACGTAGTTGGAACCGGACTCCAGGGTCTTGAGCATGGTCGGCTGGCCGTGCGGCAACTGGTACTGGATGCTCGGGCAGGCGCCCGTCTGGAAGCTGGTGACCTTGCCGGCGGCCACGTACCTGAAGGCGGCCTCCGATTTGGCTATCGCGGCAGGATTGCCGGTCACCTGGTACTCGCGGACATCGGCGATCGCATCCCAGGCCGGCACGTCGCTGGAGGAGTACACATCGGGCGACCAGGGGTAGGCGGTGCTGGTGAGCGCGTTCATGATGGGCCGGACGCGCCGGTCACCGGTCACGGTCCAGTGCAGGTACAGGGCGTAAGTCATCGAGTCAGCGCCCCAGTCGATGTTGCCCGCGCCGCATTTGCGGGGAAGGCAGATGTTCCACTTCCCGGCGCCGTCGTAATAGCGCTGCTCCAATGTTGCGGTGGCCCCTGCGGCCAGGGCAGCGTAGGTGGGGCGCACCCGCGCCGCCCTGCCCCCGCCAGCGATCAGGAGGCTGGCACCGGCCAGCGCGAGTGCCAGCGCGAGTGCCAGCACGGCGGCCAGTGCCGCGCGCCGCCGGCGCCTGGGTGCTCTGCCACGGTTACCGAGCATCGACGACCTCCTGCCGTGCGCCCGGGGGGCGTCCCACAGTAGCGCCAGCCTGCCGGGCAGTTGGCCAGCGCCGGCTGGGGTAGCTGGCATAGGCTGGCAGCGTCGCCAGACGAGGTGGTCTCAGGCGCCGGTGGGCGGGGCCGGCCACATGCCGCCCCATGAGCCGCGATCCACTCTCGGAGGTCCTCATTCACCGCCTGGTCCTGTGGAATATCGACCTGACCCTGCTGGATGTGGGGCGGGTGACGCGGGAGGCGTACGCGGACGCGTTCCGTAAGGCGACGGGCCGGCCGCTGGTACGGCTCCCACAGATGGCCGGGGCCACCGAGTCGGAGATCTTCTTCGAAGCCCTGGCACTGAACGAGTCTCCTTCCGGCGCTGCCGCTCCGGCGGGTGAGGAGATGCTCGCCCGGTTCACCAGGGAGCTTGAGGCGGCATTCCGCACCCGGCGGTCGCTGCTGCGCGAGCAGGGCCGGCTGCTGCCGGGGGCGCTCGCCGCGGTGGCAGAGGTGGGCCGTCTGCCGGGCGTGGTGCAGACACTGCTCACCGGCGCGATCAAGCCGAACGCGATCGAGAAACTGCGCGCGTTCGGCCTGGAGCGGTTCTTCGACACCGAAGTCGGCGGGTACGGGTCCGAGGTCTACCCCAAAGGCGCCCTGCTGCTGAACGCACGTCGGCGCGCCGAGGAGAAATACGGCGTGAGCTTCGCCGAGGACTCAACGGTGTACGTGGCTGACTCCGTGCGCGACGTGGCGGCGGCCAGTATGGGAGGCGCACATTCGGTGGCTGTCGCCAGCGGCCGCTCATCCGCGGGCGAGCTGCGGGACGCCGGGGCGGATGTCGTCCTGGCTGACCTGGCCGACACCGCGAATGTGGTGCGGGCGGTGGACTGGCTGACCACGTCGGCCGCGACCGGCTGAGCGTCAGTAGTGGCCCAGGAGCCAGAGCGGGTATCGCTGGCTGTCATCGCCCGGGAATGGGGGCGGATCGGGTGCATCGGATTCGGTGGCCCGCCCGCCCACATCGCGCTGCTGCGGCGGCTCTGTGTCCAGGACCGGGGCTGGCTGGCCGAAGGCGAGTTCGAGGACGGCGTCGCGGCGGTCAACCTGCTCCCGGGCCCGGCTTCCACCCAGCTCGCGATCTACTGCGCGTGGCAGCTGCGGCGGGCGGCCGGGGCGCTGGTCGGCGGGGTCTGCTTCATCGTCCCCGGCCTGGTCGTGATCGTTGCCCTGGCCGCGGTGTTCCTGGCCACCCGCCCCCCGGGCTGGATCGAGGGCGCTGCCCTCGGGGCGGGGGCAGCCGTCCCCGCTGTGGCCGTCGTGGCCGCGCTGGGACTCATCCCGGCGAGCTGGCGGCGGGCTGACACCGGGCGCGCCCGCGCGCCACGGCTGCGCTGGGCCGCCTACCTGCTGGCCGGAGGCGCCGCCGCGGCGACCGTGGGGCCCTGGCTGGTACTCGTACTCGCTGCCTGCGGGCTGATCGAAGTCGCCGTGCGCGGCCGGTGACGTCCGCGATCGCACCCTCCG